>DATEJJ010001102.1:0-2006 GCA_035278125.1 Rugosimonospora sp. | reverse complement strand
GAAGGCGTCCGCCGCCGCGGACCTGGACCCAGACCGGATCTCCTTCACCAAGGCGCTACGCCTGATCCGCCGCACCGCCACCGGGACGGCGGACATTCCCCCCTCGTGACTGGGCTGACCAACACCCCAAACACCTGGCCGACATCGCCAAGCTGCTGATACCGTCGCGCCGCGAACGCAGCTGTCCCCGCGCCGTCAAACGGGCCCGGCACCACCAGTACCGGGTCAAGAAACCCCACGAGCCCGCAAGCACCCGCCACGACGGGCCAGCCACGACCCGGATCCACACACTTCAACCCCGCGCAGCATGATCAACTTAGGCTACGTGGCATTGGGCTCAGGGCGAGGGACGCATAGTTGTTGTTCGCGGTCAGGCCCGAGCCGTATTGCGTCTTCCAGACGATCCGGCCGGTGTTCCAGTCGACGGCCGGGTTCTGCGGCGGTGCCGGACCGCGTCCGGTGGTCGGGTTGATGTCACGGCGCCGCCGGAGCGATGGCCTGAGTGGGCTGAACCGCGTGCTGACCGTCAACGCCGGTGCGCCCGCTCCACGTCCCTTCCAGCGCCCGGCGGTGGGAGCAGGGGCGGCGTGGGGCAGCCCGCGACGGGCTGCCCCACGCCGATCGTGGGTCAGTGGTTGGTGTGTGTCGCCCACAGGGCGGTGCCGGCGGAGTTGTAGATCACGACGTTGCCGTCACCCTGCACCTTGAGCAGGTTGCCGCTGTGGCAGCAGGTGTTGGAGGCCCAGACCGGTTTGTTGCTGCTGTTGTACACGACGAAGTTGCCGTCGGACTGGAAGTTGGTGGTGACGCCCTTGCCCACGGTGCTCGCCGCCCATCGCGCGACGCCGGTTTCGTCGTAGACCACCAGGTTGCCGTCGTCCTGGAAGATCAGGACGGCCTTGCCGTTCACGATCGCGGTGTCGCGGGCCATGGACAGCGTGAGGAAATTGGTCGCGTCGATATTCCGCCAGACACACACGGGGTCCTGTCCCTTTATCCACTGCTTGCACTCGCAGCGATACGTCTGACCCCCCTTGACCATCGTGTCGCCCGGCCGTCCTGACGGATTGGTGCACATCGTGGATGACGCTGGCGCCGTGATCGTCTGCGTGACGGCGACGAGCGTGGGTGGGCTCGCCTTTCCCCCGGAGCCGACAATGGTCACCCCGCCCACGAACAGGGCGGCTGCCAGCAACAGTCCCTTCCGCCATAGCGATACCCGCATGGTATCCCGCTCCCTACTGTCTGCCTGCCGACCGGTCGATCGGCACGCAGGAAGTGTCGGGGTGCGCGGCGGCCGGCGAAAGAGTGCGCGCGGCGCATATGAAGAACCATGAAGAACACTGAACAATGGTCCGCGCCGGTCGAGGTCAGGGCGGGTGTCCGGTCGGGTCGGCGGCAACCGCAGTGAATGTTCGTCGGCGTACCCGGCGCGGCGGCTCAGGTCCGGTGGAATGGCACCCAGACGACGACGTCGAACGTGATCTGGTCGGGGAGACCTTTGTCGGTGTATTGGGCATCGACGATGCGCAGCAGGGCGACCCGGTTGTCACTGGTGATGTCGCACACCAGTTGCCCCGGTCTGACGTTGGGCGCGTCCAGCGTTGTCCCGTAGTTCTGTTCTCTGGCGCATTCGGGGAAGGTACCGACGCTGCCGGCGGGGAGAACCGCGATGTCCGCCCGGTCGTCTCCGTGGAGGCCGTTGTCGGTGATGCTGAACCAGATATCGTCTACCGCGGATCCGGGCGCCTGCTGCACGCCCCAGCCGGCGGCGACCGTGTCCAGATCGGCGACCTCGCCCGGCACCAGCACCAGGGGGCCGTGTCGACGCTCCGGTACCGGCGCGGTCGGCGGGCTGTTGGTGGCTCCCGACGGGTCGGCGCCGGCCGCCGCCTGCGCTCTGGGTGACCGGGTCGTGCTCGACCAGGCCAGGGCCACGATGACCAGCACGACCACCAACGCGGCGGCGGCCGGTAGGCTGCGGGAGGGCCGCAGCCACCGCCGAG
>DATEJJ010001101.1:0-7308 GCA_035278125.1 Rugosimonospora sp. | reverse complement strand
CGTTCAGCCCGGACCGGCGCGCCGCCATCGGCTACCGGGTGCGCTTCGGCGTGGCGCTGGCCGGCGGCGACCCGGTGGGCGACGCGAGCGCCGGCCCGGCCGCCATCGCCGCCTTCATCACCCTCTGCGAGCAGCACGGCTGGCGCCCGGCCGTACTCGGCGCCGGCGAGGACCTGCTGCCGGTATGGCAGCGGTACGGGCTGCACGGGGTGACCATCGGCGACGAGGCGGTCATCGACGTGGCCGGGTTCCACCTGTCCTCGCGCGGGATGCGCAACGTGCGGCAGGCGGTCAACCGCAGCCGCAACGCGGGCGTCACCGTCACCCTGGGACCGCTGGACCAGGCCCTCGCCGGGGCGCTGCGGCCGGTGCTGGACGACTGGCTGCACGGGCACCGGGAGCGCGGCTTCGCGATGAACCTGGACCGCATCCTCACCCCACGCGCCGACTGCCTGATCGCGGTGGCGTACGGGCCGGATGGGCGGCCCGAGGCGTTCGCCCGCTTCGCGGTGTGCGGGGACGGACAGATCCTCACCCTCGACGTGGCACCGCGCCGCGCGGACGCGCCCAACGGGGTGGTGGAGCGGCTGGTCGTGGAGGTGGTCGAGTACGCCCGTCGCCGCGGCATGCGGGAGGTGTCGCTCAACTTCGCCGGGCTGCGCAGGATGTTCGAGGCGAGCGGCCCGATCGCCCGGGCCGCCGCTCCCCTGCGGCACGCGTTCGACCACTGGATCCAACTCGGCCCGCTGTACCGGTTCTGCGCCAAGTTCCACCCCCGCTGGCGCGCCCGGTACCTGCTGCTGCGCTCCTGGTTCGCGGTGGCACCCGTGGCCGCTGCCGCGCTGACGGCGGAGTTCGGCGGTACGCCCGCCGCCGCCGCGCCGGAGCCCGAGCGTCTCCCCGGCGGGGAGCCCACCGCCGGATCCGTACCCTGCTAAGCGTGGAGACGTCCAAACCCGGCCCGCTCGCCCTGGTGGGCTCGGGCGAGTACCTGCCGTCCATGCTGGGCATCGAGCGGTCCCTGCTGGCCGGGCGCCCGCCCCGGTACGTGCAGATCCCGACCGCGGCCGGCCAGGAGGGCGAGCGCCGGCTGTCGTACTGGGTGGAGCTGGGCCGGGCGCAGGCGCAGCGGCTCGGCGTGGAGGCGGTACCGCTGGTGGTCACCGACCGGGCCGGGGCCGAGGATCCGGAGGTGGTCGCGCAGGTGGCCGGCGCGGGCCTGATCTACCTGTCCGGCGGCAGCCCGGGGTACCTCGCGGACACGCTGCGGGGTACGGCTTTGTGGCGGGCCATCGTGGACGCCTGGCAGGCGGGTGCCGCGCTGGCCGGGTGCAGCGCGGGGGCGATGGCGATGGCGGCGTGGGTACCGGAGCTGCGCCGCCCCACCGGCCGGGGTACCGAGGGGCTGGGCCTGCTGCCGCAGCTGCGCGTGCTGCCGCACTTCGACCGGATGCTGGGCCGGGTACCCGACCTGCTGTCCCGGCCGTTCCTGCGCGCGAGCAACGGGGTCAGCCTGGTCGGCGTCGACGAGGAGACGGCACTGGTCGGCGGCCCCGAGACGTTCACCGTGGCCGGGCACCGGTCGGTCTGGCTGCTCGGCGACGGGCGCCGCCGCGAGCTGGTCCCCGGCACGGAGGTCACCTTCCCGGCACCGTCCTGAGTACCGGCCCTGAGTACCGGCTCAGGGCTCCTCGGTGACCAGCGCCTCCAGCGCGGGCAGGGCGGCGATCAGGGCGGCCCGCTGCGGCGGCGTCAGCCGGGCCAGCCGCGCGTCCAGCAGGGCGGTACGCCGCGAGCGCACATCCTCCAGCACCGTGCGCCCGTACTCCGACAGCGACACCCGTACCGACCGGGCGTCCTCCGGGTCCGTCGCGCGCACGATCAGCCCGCGCTCGTCCAGCCCGGCCAGCACCCGCGTCATGGTCGGCGCGGTCACCGCCTCCCGGGCGGCCAGCTCACCGAGGCGCAGCGGCCCGTACTCCTCGATCGACACCAGGGTGGACAGCTGCAACGGCGGGATGTCGTTGGACGCCAGCCGGATGCGCCGGTGCAGCCGCCCGACCGCGAGGCGCAGCCGGGTGGCCAACTGGATGTCCGTCGCGTCGGCCGCCGGCGCTGCCATCGTCGCTCCTCGTACCGTAACCACCACCGGACAGGGAGCGTACCCCGTGCCCGGTGGCCGGCCGACCGCGCGGTTACCCGCGCCCGGCGGCGGCCGCGACCGCGTCGGCCACGCTCGGCTGGGTGTCCAGCACCTGCAGCAGCCCGCTCACGTCCAGCACCCGGTGCACGATCGGGGACGGCGCGGCCAGGCTCAGCCGGCCACCCAGCTCATCGATGCGGTTCTTCGCCCGGACGAAGACGGTCAGCCCGGTGGAGTCGCAGAACGTGAGCCCGGACAGGTCGTAGACCAGGCGCGAGCTGCCCCGCTCCAGCAGCCGGCTGGTGAGTTCGGACAGCTGCGGCGCGGTGGCCAGGTCCAGCTCACCCCGTACGCTGATCAGGGTCACCGAGTCACGCGATTCTGAACTGATCGTCAGCGCCATGTCGGTGGATCTCCCTCCCTGCCGGGCGCGACCGCCCGCCGTGGCCGCCGCCGCGGCTGGCTGCTCAACCGCTGGTACGGCCTAGCTCGATCGTATGCGCCACCGGCCGTCCCGCCAGCGCAGGGGCGCCCGGCGGGCGGGTCGGCCGGGCGGGTACCGGCGCCACACCGCGCGACGGGCCCGTGCGTCTTGTATCGTGACCTCCCCGACCGCTGCCAGCCGCTCCCACGTCCGGGCCGACGCTGAGGAGGACACCCGTGGCCGCTGACCTCGGCGCGGTCCTGCTCGTGGCGAGCGGGGCCGACCAGCCGCTGGGCGCCTGGCTGCGCGAGGCCGGGTACCGGGTGGTGGTGGCCGGGGCCGCCGAGGCGGTACGCGTGGCGGCCGCCCGGCCGTTCGTCGCACTGCTGCTGGACGGGGACCCGCGGGAGGCGGGCGGCCTGTCGATCCGGGAGCGGCTCAAGGCGCTCCCGCGGCACCGCGCCACCCCCGTCATCCACCTCGGCGGCACACCCGCCCCCAACGACGTGTACCTGCCACTCCCGCCGGACCGGTACGAGGTGCTGGCCACGCTGCGCGCGCTGCAACAGCAGGCGCGTACCCACGGCGCGCTGGAGCGGCTGGCCGCGCGCCTCGGCGAGCTGGCCCAGGTGTCCGTGGCGCTCGGCGCCTCGACCACCATGGACGATCTGCTCGCCAGCGCCGCCGCCTGGACCGCCCGGATCTTCGGCTGCCCGGCGGTGGTCAGCGCGGAGGACCCGAACGGGCAGCGGGTGGCGGCGAGCACCGACGGCCCGGGTACCGCGCCGCGCATCCAGCCCTGGTCCCGGATCCCGGTGCGGCCGCCGATCGGCTCGCAGTACCTGGACGAGCAGCCCGGGCTGTGGCCGATGGTGAGCTGGCCGGGCAGGGACACGGTACGGGTGGTGGTGGTCCACCCCCGCCGGGACCGGCCCCCGGTCGCCCTGGGCATGCCGACCAGCCTGGCCGACGAGGGCTCCCCGGTGCTGACCCAGCTCGGGTACGCGGTGGCGGCGGGGATCGAGGCGGTGCGCGCGTACGACGAGGAGCGCACGCTGTCGCTGACCCTGCAGCGCAGCCTGCTGCCCAGCCGTACCCCGGACGTGCCCGGCATGGACCTGGCGGTGCGGTACGTGGCGGCCAGCACCCAGGCGGAGATCGGCGGGGACTTCTACGAACTGTCCTATCTGGACGGTCAGCTGCTCGTCGCGGTCGGCGACGTGGCCGGGCACTCGCTGCACGCGGCCACCGTCATGGCCGAACTGCGGCACGCGCTTCGGGCGTACCTGGTCGAGGGGCACCCGGTGGGCGGCGTGCTGGAGCGGCTCAACCAGCTGGTGCTGCGGCTGCTGCCGGACGAGGTGGCCACGGTGTGCCTGGTCGCCCTGGACCCGGCCACCGGGGAGCTGCGGGTGGCCAACGCGGGGCACCCGCCGCCGGCGGTGTGCGTGGACGGCGACGTGCGGTACATCGCCGGGCACTCCGCGCTGCTGGGCATCCGTACCGGTCACGACCTGGAGGTGGTGGACCGGCTGCCGGCGGGCGGCACGCTGATGCTGTACACGGACGGGCTGATCGAGCGCCGCGGCGAGAGCCTGCTGACCGGGCTGAACCGGCTGGCCCGGGTGGCGGGCACGGTGGAGAAGGACCTGGAGGCGTTCTGCGACCGGCTGCTGGCCGAGATGACCTCGGCGGCCAGCGACGACGTCGCCGTGGTGGCGGTCCGCCGGCGCGCCGGCTAGTCGCCCTTGAGGCCGCCCACGGCCAGGTTGGCCGCCTTCTCCACCAGGGAGATGCCGCCGCTCATGGTGGTGTTGTAGTTGGACAGCACCACCACGATCCAGTTGTGGCCGTCCGCCACGATCCGGCCGATCGTGTTGATGATCCACCGGTACCCGTCAGCGCTGCGCGCGAGCCAACCGTTCTTCACGTACACCGCGCTGGCGTCGGCCGGCGCCGCGCTCGGTACCCCCCAGCGCTGGCCCTTGACCACCTTGTTCATCAGCCCGAGCAGGTAGGCCCGGCTGGCCGCGGACAGCGGGCCGGCGGTGCTCACCACGGTCAGCAGCCGCAGCTGGTCGGCGACGGTGGTGCGGGTCAGTCCCCAGGAGCCGTCCGCGCCGGGCGTGGTGTGGGTCAGCCCGAACGCCTTGTTGGCGGCGGCGAGCCCGGTGCCCCGGCCGATCTGCGTCCACAGTGCGCTCGCCGCGTTGTTGTCGCTCTGCGTGATCATCGACGTGGCCAGCGAGCGCTGCGAGTCGGACAGGTGCCCGTTGTGGTTCTGCAGCTGCCAGAGCAGGGTGGAGAGGATGTCCACCTTGACGATGCTGGCCGTCTCGAACTGTTGCCCGGAGTTGTAGAGGACCCGCGCGCCGGTGTTGAGGTCCACGATGCCGGCGGCGGCGTGCTTGCCCCGCGGGGCCAGGTACGCGGCGAGGCGGCTGTAGACGTCGCTCACGTTCTCCGGCGCCGCCTGGCCGGTGGTGGGGCTGGCCGAGGCGAGCGGTGACACCGAGGCGACCGGGGACGGCGAGGGCGTCGGGCTGGGCGAGGGCGCGCTCGAGTGCTGCGGCGAGGCGCTGGCCTTCTTGTGGTGGAACATGCCGAACGCGACCGCGCTGGAGCCCAGGGTCACGACGAGTACCGCGAGGCCCAAGACCCACGGGTACCGGAAGGCACGTGTCACGGCAAGGAGAATAACGGCAAGCGGGTGCTCACGTGGGGCACCAAGTCACCACTGTGGCCGGATGTTGAGCTGATTCTGAGCCTCCGGGTGACCGCACAGGTACCGCTGGCGCGGCACACCGGCCTTTGATGGCATCCTTCCAGTCCATTCACAGGTACTTCCCAGACGGCGCAGGTAGAACGGGCCGCAAGGACATAACGGAACTGGAGGTACCAGGATGGAGCGGACCGTCGAACCCGCCGGTGACGCCGGACGCCAGCGCCTGGAGCCGCTGGGCGCGGTGAGCGCGCCGCCGGTACCGGCGCCCCGGGCCAACGGCCGGAGCGACCTGCCCAGAACCAAGGTGCTCGTGGTGGACGACGAGCCCAACATCTCCGCGCTGCTCGCCGCCACCCTGCGGCTGATCGACTTCGACGTGCGCTCGGCCGGCGGCGGCCAGGAGGCGCTGGCCGCGGCGGCCGAGTTCGACCCGGACCTGGTGGTCTTGGACGTGATGCTGCCGGACCTGTCCGGCTTCGAGGTGGCGCAGCGGCTGCGCGCCGCCGGCCGGCCGGTGCCGGTGCTGTTCCTGACCGCGCGGGACGCGGTGGAGGACCGCATCTCCGGGCTGACCGTGGGCGGCGACGACTACGTCACCAAGCCGTTCAGCCTGGAGGAGGTGGTGCTGCGGATCCGCGCCATCCTGCGCCGCTGCCACACCGAGCCCTACCACGGCGACGGTGCCGTGCTGCGCTACGCCGACCTGGAACTCAACGAGGACGCGCACGAGGTGCGCCGGGCCGGCAAGCTGGTCGAGCTGTCCCCGACCGAGTTCAAGCTGCTACGGTACCTGCTGGCGAACGCGGGCCGGGTGGTCAGCAAGGCGCAGATCCTGGACCGCGTGTGGAGCTACGACTTCGGCGGCGAGGGGCGGATCGTGGAGTCCTACGTGTACTACCTGCGCCGGAAGATCGACAAGATGGGCCCGGCACTGATCCACACGGTACGGGGCGTCGGTTACTCGCTACGGCTGCCGAGGGCGAACGAGGAGTGACCGTACCCGCCGGCCGGCACCGCTCGCGGCGCATCCGGTCGCGGCGTACCTGGATGCGGCGCAGCCGGCTGCGGTGGACACTGCGGCTGCGGATGGTGGTGGCGATCGCCGCGCTGGCCGGGGTGGCGCTGGTGGTCGCGGACGTGGCCGGGCTGACCCTGCTGCGCTCGTACCTGCTCAACCGGCTGGACGGCCAGCTGGCGATGAGCATCTCCGGCTTCGCGCACTCCCGGGGCGGCCCGCCGCCGGGCATGTCCGGGCCGCGCCCCGCGTACCTGCGCAACCCCGACACCGACCTGCTGGTGTACGTGTACGACGCGAAGGGCCGGCTACTCGCCAACGGTGACGGGTCCGGGACGGTACCTCCCCCCGCGCCCTACCCGGACCTGCGCGCGCACCTGGGTGGCCGGGCGTACACGGTGGACACCGCGGACGCCGGCTCCTGGCGGGTCATGGTCAGCGGGCGGACCGACGGCCGGACGATCGTCGCCGCGCTCTCGCTGAACCAAGTCACCGCGACCGGCAACCGGCTGGTCGCCATCGACATCGGGGTCAGCTCCCTGGTGCTGCTGGTGCTGGCCGCCGCGGCCGCGACCGTGGTGCGGATCGGGCTGACCCCGCTCACCGAGATGGAGGCGACCGCCGAGCAGATCGCCGCGGGCGACCTGTCCCGCCGGATCACCGACATCGATCCGCACACCGAGGCCGGCCGGCTGGGGCTGGCGCTGAACGTGATGCTCGGCCGGATCCAGGCCGCGCTGCACGACCGCACCATGTCCGAGCAGCGGCTGCGCCAGTTCCTCGCGGACGCCTCGCACGAGCTGCGTACCCCGCTGACCTCCATCCAGGGCTTCGCCGAGCTGTACCGCCGCGGCGGGGCCCGGCCCGGCGCGGAGCTGGACGAGGCGATGGGGCGGATCGAGGCCGAGGCGGCGCGGATGGGGGTACTCGTCGGGGACCTGCTGCTGCTCGCCGGGCTGGACGAGGAGCGACCGCTGGAGCGCGCCGAGGTGGACCTGTTC
>DATEJJ010001100.1:0-3718 GCA_035278125.1 Rugosimonospora sp. | reverse complement strand
CGCTCGACCAGCCGGGTGGGCCCGCCCCGGCCGTCCAGGGCCGCCAGGGCCGCGCGTACCGCCTCCCGGCCCAGCCAGAAGCCGCTCCCGTCGTCGCCGACCAGCCAGCCGTTCCCGTCCACGTAACGCACCATGGCGCCGGCCGCGATCTCGCACGCCGCCGCACCCGTACCCGCGACGAGCACGTACCCGTCCGGATCCGCGGTACCCGCCGCGTACGCCGCCTCGACGTCGGGCCGGTAGTCCACGGGCGCCGCCAGCCCCTCGGCGGCCAGGGCGGCGGCGAGTGCCGCGGGCAGGTCGGGTGCGATCACGGCACCACCACCGGCACCGGCGATGAGCACCCGTACCACGCGCGTCCCGTCCTGTCCCCGCAGCGCCGAACGCACCGCCGCGACCAGCGAGCCGACGGCCACCGGGATGCCGTGCGCGGTCGGGTTGCCGGGACCACCCGACCCGCGCCCCACGACCGCGCCCTCGACGGTGGCGGCCACCGCCCGGGTACCGGTGCCGCCGGCGTCGACACCCACCACCAGATCCCGGGACGCGCCGGTCACAGCGACGTGAGGTAGGTCCACGTGGTGGCGAAGGGCCGGTAGCCCAGCCACTCGTTGATCGCGAGCATCGGTCCGTTGGTCTCGTCGTTGTTGGTGAACGCGGTGCTGACCCCGCGCTGCGCCGCCCGGCGTACCGCGACCGACTTGGCGAGCTTGGCCAGTCCCCGGCCGCGCTGTGCCCGGACCGTACCGGTGCCACCCGACCACATGCGGCCCGTCGCCCGGTCCGCCTCGACCGTGGTGATCGCCGCCGGTACCCCATCCACGAGCACCACGGTACTGGCCTCGCGGTCGGTCTCCGGACGCGCCCACACGTCGTCGTGCCACTCGCCGAACGGTACGGTGTCCTGCCGCACGGCACCGGGCTCGTCCGCGATCGCGGCCAGGTCCACGGCGTACACGGCCTCCGGGCCCACCTCGGCGTAGCTCGCCACCCGTACGCCGGCGGGCACCGGCGGTACCGGCGGCAGCGCGGCGGTGAGGTCGAGCCGGGAGATACGGCCCTGGTGCGTGCGCCGGTAGCCGCGCCGCTCGCACCAGCGCGCCGTACCGTCGTCGCCCATCGCCCAGCCCTGCACGCGGCGTGCCCCGTGTGCCCGCAGGTGCTCCGCCAGCTCCGCGTAGATCCGCCCGCCGACACCCCGCCCCCGGTGCTCCGGATGGACGCACACCATCGCCGCCGCGGCGCCCTCTTCGGATGTCCAGGTGTTCATCGCGACCCGCCCGGCACCGACGAGCCGCCCGCCGTCCTCGGCGACCAGGACGAGCAGGTGGGACGCCGGGCTGGCGTGCCGCCACGCGTGCCGGAGCCCCGCCGCCGTCTGTACCAGGTGCGGCGTCACCGCCAGGCGCAGCGCGGTGTATTCTTCGGCGTCGTCGGCGGTGGCGACTCTCAGTACGGCTGCCACAGTTGAGGTCTACCACCCCACACAACCGGTTTCCGTGCCGAACGGAGTCGAGACGGTGTCGCACTACAGCAGGCTCCGGATGGTCGTGGTCGATGTTCCCGGGGACGACCACGACCGGGAACTGGCGTTCTGGCAGGGGGCCATCGGCCGGGAACTGACGCGGATCGAGCGCCACCCGGAGTACCACGGTGCGATCCTGCCCCACCAGCAACAGCTCGGCATGCTCGTCCAGCACCTGGGCGAGGGCGCGGCGCGGGTACACCTTGACATCCACACCGACGACGCCGAGGCGGAGGTCGCCCGGCTGGAGCGGCTGGGCGCCCGGCGCGAACGGCAGGTGCAGGACTGGTACGTGCTGCGCGACCCGGCCGGACTGCTCTTCTGCGTCGTACCGGTGCCGCCCGGCTCGCTGGACGAGGGCAACGCGCAGCGCTGGGAATGAACCCGCGGAAATCCTCAACCCGGTCGCGTGCCGGCCGATCGGCCAGGGAAGCTGTCACCACGGCGGGAAGGAGCCGACCGTGACCACGCCGATTTCGAGCGCTGCGGCGCTCACCACCATCCAGCAGGTCATCGGTGCTGATTCCAGTACAACCACGCCGGCATCGGTCAACCCGCAGGAACTGAGCGGGATCGACTTCGGGCCGGCCGCAGTCTTCACGCCCTCCCAGCAGTTGCTGAACCTCCAGAGCAGCCAGCAGGCGTCGCTGCTGTCCGCGCTGGGAGCCGGCCCGGCCTACGCGGGGCTGAACAGCTTCACGCAGACCGCGTTCAGCCAGGCCGCCCAGTACAACATCTACAACAGCGCCGGTGTCGCGGTACCGCTGGCACAGACGCTCACCAACGGCGTACCCGCCGTGGCCCAGTTCACCACCGACCCGGCGCTGAACCAGGACACCGGTACCCAGTCATAGTCAGCCGTCGGGATCGATCTGGTCCTTCCAGCCCGGCACGCAGACCCCCGTACCGTCGGAGCAGTCCGACGAGCCGTCATCCGCGACCACCCGCGCCGTCTTGCCGGTGGCCGGTGCCGCGCTGGCCACCGCCACGCCCAGCAGCCCGGCCACCGTGAGCGTCCCGAGCAGCACCCCGACCGCGCGAACGGTCCGCCGTCCGTGACGGTGCCCCATACCCAACCCCCTCCTGTACAGCGACCCCCTTTGACCTGGAGCCGTTCCATCCCGTTCCATGCCGCGGCCGCGGGGTCGGCAGCCGCCACCCTAGACAGTGGACGGACCCGGCACGCCGGCAAGTGCATCGAGATTCTTCACCGTACGCGGTGGTTGTGGTTCGATAGTGGACACGTGCGGGACAGCGCCGGACGCGGGGAGGTTCGACGTTGCGATGGACCCGGCAGGGGATCTGTTGGTGCAGCTTTGCCAGGACCTCGGGCAACTCCGCGTCCAGGCGGGCGGGCCCAGCCTGCGCGACCTCGGTGAGCTGCTGGGCGTCAGCAAGAGCCAGCTGGCGGTGATCCTGTCCGGCCGGATCCGGCGGCCACCCGACTGGGATGTGGTGAAGGGTCTGGTCGAAGCCGTCCGGGGGTACGCCGCCGACCGCGGCAGGCTGGGCCAGGTGTCGTTGACCACCGGTGTCGAGGAGTTCTGGCGGCCCCGGTACGCGGCCGTGGAGCATGCCTTCAGCCACCGCAGCCGGAAACCGGCGGCCGTCCCCGAGCCGCCCCGGCCGGCGGTGCCGCACCAGCTACCCCCGGCGGTACACCATTTCAGTGGCCGCGCCGCCGAGCTGGCCGCGCTGGATGCCGTCGCCGGCCAGGGCGCACCGGCCGGCTGCGCGGTGATCTCCGCGATCGGTGGCATGGCCGGCGTCGGCAAGACCGCGCTCGCGGTGTACTGGGCGCACCGGGTCGCCGACCGCTTCCCGGACGGGCAGCTCTACGTGAACCTGCGCGGCTACGATCCCGCCGATCCCCCGCTGCCACCCGAGCGGGTGGTGTGGGACTTCCTGACCGCGCTCGGCGTACCCGACGCGCGGATCCCGGCGGGCACGGCGGCCCGGATCGGCCTGTACCGCTCCCTGCTCTACGACCGGCGGGTACTGATCGTGCTGGACAACGCCCGCCGGGTCGAGCAGGTGCGGCCGCTGCTGCCGGCGAGCCCGGGCTGCCTCGTGCTGGTGACCAGCCGCAGCCGGCTGCGCGGCCTGATCTCCGCCGACGGCGCGCGTCCGGTGATGCTGGACCTGCTGCCCGGCGCCGAGGCCAGCGGCCTGCTGGCGCAGCGCCTCGGCCGG
>DATEJJ010001099.1:0-5105 GCA_035278125.1 Rugosimonospora sp. | reverse complement strand
AGCGGGGCGGCGCTCACGGGGCGGCCCGGTGCGGTGCGGGCCCGCGCCGCGGGGCCACGACGGATCCGTCGGGCAGCAGTTCACCGGTGTCGTCGAAGGTGATGACCCCGTTGCACCGCAGGTTCCAGCCCTGTTCCGGGTGCGAGGCGACCACGGCGGCCGCGTCACGGTCGACCGCGGTCGCGGCCGGGCAGGGTGGGGTGTGGCGGCAGCCGGTGGCGGCGGGCGGGATACGCACCAGTGTGTCGGCGGTGGCCATGGTCGTTGTCTCCTGGATCGACGGTGGCGGGGCCGGGTTCGGCGTCCGGTCCGGGCCGGCGTACTCGACTAGCGGGGTGGTGGCGGCCAACCGCAGGGGATGGCGCGGTTGGCCACCGCTGGTGGTGCCCAGACACTGCGGGCGCAGCCCTTGGGCGCGCAGCAGGGCGTACACGGTGGCGGCGCGGGCGACTGCGGCGCGGTGCGCGCCCCACGCGGCGACCAGCACGCCGCTGGTGCCGGTGCATAGCTGCGCGGCCAGGACGGTGTCGTTGGCCGGTCCCACCGGATCGGGGTGGGTCAGGAGCTGCGCCGGGTCGGTGGCGCGCAGCGCGTACAGGTTGACCACCACCAGTCCGCCCGCTTGCCAGGAGCGGGCGAAGCCGAGGCAGCGGCGGATGGTGGCGTCGTCGCGGTAGGCATCGGCGGTGGACGGGTTGAGCATCACGAACGTGACCGTGGGGCGCCGGTCGTCCCAGACCCGGCTCAGCGTGTAGCGGTAGGTACGGTCCGGATCCGGGGAGAAGGTGGCGGCGTAGCGGATGCCGCTGCGCTGGCGTTCTTCACCTACCGGCACGCCCGGATCAGACCCCGTCGAGCCGGGCGTGCTGGTACGTGCCGGTTGCGTGACCGGCTGGCCGGTGGCGGTGCACAGCGCGAGCTGCATGGCGGTCTCCTGCCGACGAGCACCCATGACGAGCGATGGCGGCCCGGGACGGACCGGGAGGTCGCGGCGGTCGTGGACCGGAGCTCCGCCGACCTCCCGGCGCGTCGGGTCAGGCGGCGGCGCGGCCGCGACGCAGCCGCCAGCCCACCGCGGCCACGACCAGTAGGGCGTTGCCGAGCTGGACCAGCCACCAGGCCAGCGGGTGCATCACCGATGCCGCGATGCCGGGCCGGCCGGTGGACGCCTCGCCGATGCGGTAGCCAAGCCCAGACACGAGGGCGATGGTTCCGGCGACGGCGAGGTACAGCGGCCATCCGGCGCGCCGCGGCTGGGCGGCGGTGGAGGCGGGCTGCTGGTCCCGCCGGGTGAGGGTGGTCATGCGGTGCTGTCCTTCCCGACCGTGACGAGCGCGCCGACCCGGTCGGCGAGCGCGGCGGTCAACTGCTGGATGGCGTGTTCGTCGCAGACGCCCCGGATCGGGCCGTCCTGGTCGGTGACGAACATCCGCAACGCGGCCGCCGCGTCGGCGCCGGGCTGGTGCCACCGGGAGCGCAGGAACAGGTCGACCACCTCGTCGACCGGCCAGTCACGCTCGTCGTCGAGGCGGACATTCGACCAGACCGGGATCTGCATGGCGATCCCCTCCGAACTGGTGTTGACGTTTCGCCGCAACCTAACGCCGGCCTACGACCAACTTCTGATACTCAACAGTCGCGGAAGGTACGATGCGCGGGTCGGTGCCCAGTGGTGGAGCCGGGGATGGTGGATGGTGGTCGGGTTGCCGGCACGTCTGCGCGAGGCGTTGGACGGCTACACGGCGGCGCTGGACGGCTCGACCCTGTCCGCGTCGACGCGGCGCGTCTACCGCTCCCGGGTCGCGGGGTACCTGGCGTATCTGGCTGGCCGGCGCCAGCCGGCCGCGGCGCTGCGCGATCCGCACGCGCGTAACGAGGCGGTCGCGGGCTACCAGGCGCACCTGCGGGAGCGCGGCCAGGCCACTGCGGCGGTCAACGCCGCGCTGGTGGCGGTGGACCACTTCTACCGTCACCTGGGTCTGGGTGATGCGGTGGTGGCCCGGGACTCGGTGGTGGCGTCGCCGCCGGCGGCGTTGCCGCGTTCGGCTCGCCGCGTGGTGGTGGCGCCGGCGGCCACCGCCGGGTCACCGGTGGCGGTGCGGGATTTGGCGGTGCTGACTACCGCGTTCTACACCGGGTCGGCGGGCGCGGTCGTGGCCGTGCTGGACGTCGACGACGTCGACCTGGACGGCGCCGTGCTGCGGTTGCCGGTCCGGTCGGTGCCGGTACCGCCGGATCTGGTGCGGCTGCTGCGGCGCTGGCTGCGGGTGCGGGCGCAGTGGCCACCGGTGGGCGGGTGCTCGGCGTTGTTCCTCAATCGCTTCGGCGGGCGGCTGGGTGCCCGGTCGGTGACGGAGGTGATCGCACGCTCTGGCGACGGCATCGGGGTGCGGGTCAGTTCGGCGGTCCTGCGCGCCACGTTCGCCGACGTGCTGCGGGAGGCCGGCGCGGCGGACGAGGTGGTGGCGGTGTTGACCGGTCGTGGCCGGCTGGGCGCCGCGGCGGATGCGTCGGCGCTGCGCGCGGTACTCCGCCGGGCCTCGCGTCTGCTGTGACGCCCGGGGTGGTGAACTTGCGCCGTAACCCGTCACCCGGCCCCGCCAGCACGGCGTGCCGGGAGCCGCGCCGGGCCGGCCTGGCGCGGGTTCAGCGGACGCCGGCGCGCATCCGGTCGGGCATCAGCTCGCACAGCAGCCGGTAGGTCTCCCGGTCGAGGTCTTCGGGTACCTCGGCGTCGCGGGCCCGCATGAGTTCGCCGAGCAGTTGTTCCATCTCGGCGGTGGCACCCTCGGCTGCGGCCACCCGTAGCAGGTCGCGCCAGGCGATGTCGCTGGCCCGGTCCGGGTCGGCCAGCCATGCCTGGTCGACCGCCCAGCGGGCCCCGGTGACGTCTCCGCCGTCGAGGCACAGCTCGACCAACCGGTGGGCGGTGTCGACCACGGCCGAAGCGAGGTGGTGCGGGGCGATTTCGGAGTCGGCCAGCCACACGTACGGGTTGCGGGCGGTGGTGGAGTAGGCGACATCGGCACCGGCCAGCGGTGCGCCGCGCACGAGGGCGAGGGCCTGCCGTAGGTCGCTGATGCCGGCCGGACCGCGGCTTTCGCCGCGGGAGCGCAGCCGGCGGAACAGGTGCCAGTCGAGCAGGACCCCGTCGCGCAGGCGGTACCGGCGGTCGGCGGTGGCGTCGGGTAGCCAGGGTTCACCGTCCGGGGTGTCGCCGAGCCATTTACGGGCTCGGGTGATGGCGACCCGCCGGCTGGTGGGCTTGACCTGTTGCCCGGGCCACAGTGCCTCGTCGACCTGGTCGATGCTGGCGCCACGCTGCCCACGCACCGCCAGGTAGGTGATGATCTCGGCGTAGAAGCGCAGCCGCTCAGGCGGCAGCTGTCCGGGCGCCTCCACGGTGACCGGGCCGAGGATCGCGACCCGGGGCCGGCTGGGGTCGGCGTCGATCCAGGCACGCAGGTCCGCGTCGAGGGTGGGGTCGGTGTGGCGGCGGCGTACCGGCGCGGTCACCCGCTTGCGGGGTGAGCTTTGCCGCCCGGCCAACGCGACCACCGCGGGGACCCGGGACGGGCCGTCGGGCTCGGTACCGCCGGCAACCTTCTCGCCGGCGCCTGGGGTGTCCGCCTCGGCGGCGTCACCGGTCGCCGTGATGCCAGCGGCGGGATCGGGCTGGGCGGTGGCTGGTACGGCGGGCAGCGGCTCGTCCGGCGCCTCGTCATCGGTCGGGTCGTGCACGTCGGCCTCGTCCTCGTCGACGTCGGCGCCGTCACGGTCGTCCTCGTCCGCGCCGTCGTCGGGATCAAGGAGCCCGCCGGCGGCGTCGGTGCCGCGCGCCCACGGTTCAGGTTCGGGGGCGGGCGGGACGGGGGGCCAGGTGTCGGGTGATTCCGCTGGCGACTCCTGGCCTGGCGCTGCGGTGCCGGTACGGGCGGTGGCCAACAGGTCGGCGAGGCTGCGCAGTTCGGTGCGGGGCAGCCCGGCGGCGGTCAGGGTCGCCTCCTCGCCGGTCATGCCGAGGAACGCGATGGTCAGCCGGCCGGTCGAGTCGATGGCGACGGGCCACCGGCCGAGCTCGCCGCGGGAGGTGGCCGCCACGGCCACGGCGCAGCGGCCGGTGGCCGCCAGGTCGCTGTCGAGGGCTTCCAGGGCCGCGACCTCTTCGCCGCTGGGGTTGTTGGCGAGCAGGACGTGCGGCATCCAGGCATCGGCGGCGATGTCGCCGATGCGGCCGGTGAGCGGGTCACCGGCGCCGAGGTGATCCAGGGACTGGACCACCTGCCCGGCCCGGCGGCGGATGCGTTCGACAGCCACCGCGATGCTGGGTGCCGCGTCGATCCGCTCTCCGCCCAGGGCCAGCAGCTCACCGGTCTCGGCGGCGTCGAAGCCGGCGATGGTCACCGAGACGTGGTCGCTCCACGCGTTGCAGGACAGCTCGGCGGCGATGTAGCGCAGCAGGTCCCCGGCCCGGGCCGAGTCGCCGGTGATGGCCAGCAGGCCCAACCGCTCCAGATCCAGCAGCAGGTGCATGCCGGGCTGGGAGCCGACCGCGACCAGGGTGGGCAACGGGGCGAGCTGGCCGTCGACGTCGGGCAGCTCGACGGAGGCCGGCAGGGTCCAGTTGAGATGATCGCCGACCCACGGAGCCGGCGGGTTCGGGCAGGCCGCGGTCAGCAACAGGTTGACGTCTTCGCCGTCGAGCCAGGCACCGACCACGTCGGGCATCTGCTCGGCGGGCCGGTCGACCAGGGCGGCGGCGAGCACCCGCAGGGCTCGGTCGAGCCGGTCCACCGCGATGGGCTGAGCGACCACCCGCAGGTCCCGCTCGATGGTCGGGTTGACCGGCTCGGGAATGCGCCGCCCGACCGGCCGGTGCTGTTCCTGGCGGCGCCGTCGTCGGCGCAGCGTGGTCAACACGAGGGCGGCCAGCAGGCCGGCGCCCAGCAGCGGGACTCCGATCACGAGTGCGTGGGTGAGCATGCTGTCGTCCTCGGCGGGTTGGTGGCCGTTGGTCGCCGGGGCGGCCGGGCTCCGGGCGGGTGCCGGGTCGGTGCTGGTGGACGGCGCCGCCGCGCTGGCCCTGGCCGAGGGTGTGGCGGTGG
>DATEJJ010001098.1:0-6521 GCA_035278125.1 Rugosimonospora sp. | reverse complement strand
CGCCCGCCGACGAAGCCGGCGAAGCGCACCGGCAGGTCCGCCGCCCGCCGCTGCAGCCGCGCCCGCAGCGGCCCGTCCCCGGCCACCACGAGGACCGCCGGTAGCCCGGTCGCGGTCAGCGCGGCGATGGCGTCCAGCGAGCGCTCCGGCCGCTTCTCCACCGACAGCCGTCCACAGTGGACCAGCAGCGCCTCCTCGTCGCGGGCGTACCGGCGGCGCACCGCGGGGGAGTACCGGGACGGGGAGAACGTGTTCAGGTCCACGCCCAGCGGTACCCGGGCCAGGTTGGTGGCGCCGATCCGCTCGAACTCGGCCGCCGCCCAGCCCGTGGTGCACACCACCCGCTGGTAGTGCCGGGCGGTGCGGTGGTTCAGCACGTCCGCCAGCCGGCCGGTCCACGGTGCCCGGGCCGCCAGGCCGAGCAGCCCCGCCACGCTCTCGTGCGACACCATCACCGCGGGTATCCCGCGCCGCCGCGCCCACGCACCGGTCCAGCGCAGCGTGGTGCGGTCGGACACTTCGAGCCGGTCCGGTGCCAGCTCCTCCAGCAGGGCGGCCAGCCGCGGCCGGTTCACCAGCACCCGGTACCCGCCGGACAACGGCAGTACCGGTCCGGGCACGGTGATCACCCGCCCCTGGTCGGTCCACTCGTCGGCGGGGTACCGGCCGGGCACCACGAGCACGGGCTCGTGCCCCGCCGCCAGGTACCCCCGCCCCAGCGCCCGCATCGCGGTACGCAGTCCACCCGACCGCGGTGCCACAAAGTTGGCCAACCGTACGATCCGCATGCGCACAAGGTGCGCCGGGCGCTCGTGGCCCAGGCCACCGCCGCCTGTCCGGGCGGCGAACGGTGGGTTATATCTCGGCCAGCCGCCGCTCGACCCGGTCGGCCGCGGCGAGCAGGTACGGACCGCGTACCCCGTGAATGCGTGCCTGCACCGACCCGGCGCCGTGGCGCGCGAGCATCTCCGCCATGCGTACCCGGATGGGCAGCCGCTGCCCGCTCGTCCCCACGCTCTGGTCGGCGTAGCACAGCGCGTCGGTGACGGCCGAACACTCGTCCGGGTACTCCGCCAGTTCGGCGGACAGCCCGTGCTCGGCGGCCGCGAAGTGCGCACCCGAGTGGTGGGCCACCAGCGCGGCGACCCGCACCGGCCAGCCCTGCCGCACCAGGTGGGTCGCGCCGTCCAGCGGGTGGAACCCGGTCAGGTACAGCGGCCGGCTGTACCCGATGTCGTGCAGCCAGGCGGCCACCACCAGCACCTCGCGGTCGGCCGGCGGGACGGTGACGCTCAGCTCCTCCGCCCGGTGCGCCACCCCGATCGTGTGCGACCACCGGTCACCCGTGTCGCCCAGCAGCGTCTCGGCCAAGGCCCGCGCGACCGAGACCCGCCCGCCGAGGACCGTGGTGCTCATGCCGCCACGCTAGGTACGGTTCCCAGGCCCGCCAATGGCCGGAGTACCGTTCGCCGATCGTGTTCATGAAGTGTTCACCGCGCGGCCAGCTGTTGCAAACCCGGCCGGCCGGAGTCGGTGGGCCGGGCGGCCGGTGGCCGGCCGTAGATCGATCGAGATCATGGCCGAAGGGAGCTGGTGCGGGCGGGCGCGCGCCCGCCACCATGGGAGCAACCACTACCTAGAGGAAGCCAATGACTTCACTCAGTAGCAGGGCTTCTGGCGCCACCCGGTCCCGCCTGATCATCCGCATCCTCGTCACCGCCGCCACCGGTGGAGTCACGTACCTGCTCAGCTACGCGGTCCGGCAGCCGCCCGCGCAGTCGCTGATGCTCTCGGCCTTCGTCGGCGGGGTCGCGCTGGTGGTCCAGGTGCTGGCCACGGTCGAGACGGGCCAGGACCAGCTCGCCACGGAGATGCGCGGCCTGGTGACGCAGACCTTCGCCGGGGTCAGCGACGCCACGAGGCTGTTCGGCCAGGTCGACGCGTCGGCCCTGCGCGACGACGTGGTACGGCTGGCGCACACCTCGCTGCGGGTCGGCCACTCCGTCCCGCCCCTGCTGCTGGAGCTGGCCCGGTCCCAGCTGGAGCGGACCACGCACCTGCTGCACGAGGTGGCGGGCGGCTCGGAGGTCACCTACGACGGCGAGGACCGGGACTGGCTGCTGGCACTCACCCACCACGTCACGTCCACATTGGACGCCACCAGCAGCGGCTCGGTGAACGCCAGGGGCGAGTTCGTGGACGAGGGGCTGTGGCGCACCGAACTGGGCCAGCGCTACCTGGAGGCGCAGGGCCGGGCGCTGCGCCACGGGGTGGCCATCCGGCGGGTGTTCATCCTGGAGAAGGCCGAATCGCTGGACGACCCGACCTTCCGCGAGATCTGCGACGAGCAGCGCAACATGGGCATCCAGGTGCACGCGGTGGTGCTGCGCGAGGTCCGCGGCGCGGGTATCCCCTTCGTCTCGGACTTCATCCTCTTCGACGACGTCGTCAGCTACGAGTCGAAGCTGACCGTGTCGAAGGTGCGCGGCGGCCAGCCGATGTTCGTCGGTACCACGCTGGTGCTGGACCAGCGGCTGGTCAGCCAGCAGCGGCAGCGCTTCGACGAGCTGTGGGCCGCCCCGAACCAGCTCCGGGACTCCGCCTGAACGGACTACCGCAGCGCCAGCTCGTCCACGAGGTCGGCGACCGCGCCGGCGCAGCCCCAGGACAGGCTCACCCCGCCGCCGCCGTGCCCGTAGTTGTGGATCAGGTGGCGCCCGCCCAGCGCCTCGCGCTCCACCCGGATGTGCGTCCGGGTGGGCCGGAACCCGACCCGGTGCCCGAGCACCCGGGCGCGGCGCAGCTCCGGCCGGATCGTGGCGCAGCGGCGGACGATCCGCTCGGCCAGGGCGGGGTCGTAGTCCGCGTCGTCCCGGGCGGGGTGGGCGGTGCTGCCCAGCACCATCCGGTCGCCGTGCGGAAGGAAGTAGGTCATCTCCGGGGCGTGCTCGGCGTCGCAGAAGAACTCGTCCACACCCGGGTTCTCCACCACGACCAGCTGGCCGCGCTCCGGTACGACCTCGACATCGGGTACCAGCTCCCGGGCACCGGAGCCGGTGCAGTTGACCACGACCGGGGCCTCGCGGGCGGCCTCGTGCAGCGAGGTCACCCGTACCGTCTCGATGCCGATCCCGGCCGCGTCGAGCAGGCGCTCCAGGTACCGCAGGTACACCGGCATGTCCACGATCGGGGCCGTGTACCGCCAGCCCGACAGGTAGCCGGGCGGCAGGTCCCCGGCGGCCGACTCGCTCAGGTCCGGCAACCCCTCCAGCCAGCTCGGCCGCGACATGCCGGTGTACGACGCCTCCAGGCCGTGTACCAGGCGGACACCGGCGTCCGGGTCGCCGGCGATGCCGATCAGTTTCAGCAGCGTCTCGTGGCTCCACTCGGCCATCCGGCCGTGACTGGCGCCCACCGGCCCCCAGAGCGCGCCCGCGGCGCAGGAGGTGGTCAGCTGCGGGCGGCGCTCGGCCCGGATCTGCACCCGGTACCCCCGCTCCGCCAGGCGCACCGCGGTGGTCAAGCCGGAAACGCCCGCGCCGACAATAAGGACGTCAATGTGCTGGGTGGCCATTTCACGAGAGTAACGTCGAATTACTTCCGGACGGTATACGCGGGGTCGGCGGCCAGCCCGGACCGTGAACCTTTTCCGCAAATTGGGCTCCACGTGCGCCGGCGACCTCGACAAGCCGGTACCGGTCGATGGAGAATGGGCGGTCGAGTCCCGCCAACGGTCCGGCCGTTGCGTCAAAGCGGAGGTACTATGTTGGCGCTTGGCGAGGTGCACACCGGTTTGCTCCAGAACTCGGCTTCTTTGTCGAAGATTGACGCGGCCGGCCTCCTTGATCTGGTAATGGGCGAGCGGGTACGCGCATCCGAGCGGCCGATCGACTACGTCGCCTCACCGGAGCGCCTGTTCGGCGTGGACTGCACCCTCGCGACCGCCTCGCGCAGCCACGTGCGCGGGGTCGGTACCGTCGCCACCCGTACCACCATGACCGGCGGCCACGTGGTGCAGGGCTCGGCGTACGCGTGGCTGCGCCCCAGCGCCACCACCCACCGGCTGGCCTGGTCGCACTACCTGGGCCGGCCCGGTGTGGTGGAGACCATCGGCCGGGCGGAGCCGGTGGACCTGGCGGCCGGATTCGTCCAGCCGGACACCGCCGACCGGGTGCTCGACCTGGGTGCGATCTGCGCGCGGTCCCTGGACGACGTGCAGCGCTCGCCGGCGCTGGACCGCCGGATCGCGCTGCGTACCACCCGTACCCGCCTGCGCTGGGCGGTGACCGGGGCGGCGGGCGAGCCGGAGGCGGACGCCGGGGTGCGCTTCACCGTGGAGTCGCCCACGCTGCGCACGCTGCGGATCGAGGTCGCCGCCGGCGCGGCGCCCGCGGTGGTGGCCCTCTGCGAGGACCTGGCGCTGCACGACTGGCTGCTCACCACGCTGCTCGCGATGATCGACCGCAACCTCACCTACGGCGCGGTCGGGCCGCGCAGCGTGCAGCGCCTGCGCCCGGCGATCGACCACCTGCTGCACCTGTGGATGCCCGCGGCCCGGGTCGAGGCCACCCTCCTGCCGGTGTGGGAGAGCGTGGAGCGCAGGCCCGGCTTCACCCGGCAGTGGCAGGCGTGCGTGAGCCGGATCAGGGATCAGGTGACCGTGAGCGCGCTGGCGCTGCTCGGCGGTGAGCGGTGAGCCCGGACCAGATTGGCGAGCCGGCCGGAAACACGACAGCGTGGCTGCGGAAAGTCGGATTCACGACTATTACCGCGGGCCTCGCCTATGCGATCACGGCGCTGGTACACACCAAGAGTGTGGAACAGTTGGTGGAGAGCTGATTTCACAAGATCAATGAAGCGACCGAGCTGTTCGCATTGGTGGAAACGTCGACTATCCGCCCGGACGACGTGGTGCAGAGCCCGGCCGTCGCGCAGATCCGGCGCACCTCGGAATTGCTGACGGAGTTGAGCGAGGGTGCCGACGTCAGCTACGACGGGGAGGACCGGGAGTGGCTGCCCGGCCTGACGGACCACGCCGGCTCCGGCATCGACGCGGTCAGCCTGACCACGGTCGCTGGTGCGGGAGCGGGTGCGCTGGTTCAACGGTCTCTGGTCGGCCGCGTCCGATGTCGCTTGGATCGTAATGTCGTCTTTCGGACAGGCGGGCGCGGATCTGCCAGTATGGGCGTTGATCGCTGTGGCGTCGACTTGTGTCATGACCGGCCTTGCTCGGAGAATGACTCGTCCTCGTCACGCCAGAACCAACGAAGTTCGGAGTCCGCAACGTGACCTCTGATCGGCTGCTGCGCGAAGAGCTGCACGGCATGTACGTCGAGGTGGGCTTCCAGGGCCCGCTCGCGTGGAAGGACGCTCCCGCCGTCCGGGACGACCACACGCTGCGGATCCTCGGCCATCCCGTGATGGAGGACTGGGAGCGGCCGTACATGGCGAAGCTCGCCGAGATCGCGGCGAGCAAAGGTGGCCGGGTCCTCGAGATCGGGTACGGCATGGGCATCTCGGCCGGCTTCATCAGCGGCAACCCGGCGGTGACCGAGCACATTATCGTGGAGGCCAACCGCGACGTCGCCCGGATGGCCGAGGAGTTCGCCCGGCGGCCGGAGAACGCGGGCCGGGTACGGATCGTCGAGGGCCTGTCCTGGGACGTGGTCGACCAGCTGGACGCGGAGTCACTGGACGGCATCCTGCACGACGCGTACCCGCTGGACGAGTCCCAGGTGCAGAACCAGGCGCACTTCGCCAAGTACGCGCACCGGCTGCTGAAGCCCGGCGGCGTGTTCACCTACTTCTCGGACGAGCCGCTGGACTACCGGCCGGAGCACCTCGACATGCTGGTCGACGCCGGCTTCGCCAAGGACAACATCTCGTACGAGATCGTGGCGGTCCGGCCGCCGGACGCGTGCGAGTACTGGAAGAGCAGCACGATCCTGGCGCCCATCGTCATCAAGTAGCCACGCCTCGGGGCCGGTCAGTCGTTGATGAAGACGTACTCGATCCGCCGCAGCAGGTCGGCCGGCAGCTCCACGCCCTCGGCCGCGGCCCGGGCGACCAGCTGCTCGGCCACGGCCCGCTCCACCGCGACCTGGCCCAGGATCGTGCGTACCGCGTGCTCGGTGGGGATGAAGCGGGCGCCCAGGACGGACACCGTCCGGTACGCGTAGAACGGGGCGGCCCGCGGGTTCATCCGGACCACCGCGGGCATCGCCTGCCAGTCCCGCGGCAGCGGATCGGGTACCGGCTGCGCGGCGGCGACCGGCGTGCCCTGGTACCGCAGCGCACCCAAGCGCAGCAGCTGCCAGACCGCGGCGAGGAAGGCGCACGCCCAGGTCCGCTCGTCGCTCTCGCCGTCCCACAGCTCGACGTCGACGAAGACCGAGTGGCGGTTGGCCGCGTGCTCCACCGGTGGGCGCCAGCCCCGGCCGTCGGCCATGGCCTGCACGGCGGCGCTGTTCGGGGTGCGCTGCCCGTTGCACAGCCAGCCCGTCTCCACCGTCGGCGGGCGG
>DATEJJ010001097.1:0-4513 GCA_035278125.1 Rugosimonospora sp. | reverse complement strand
CGACCTGCTCACCGAGTCCCAGCAAGCCCACGACGAGGCGCGTGACCGCTTCGTCGACCGCTGCCACGAGCTGGCCGCTCTCGACCCCACCGCCATGCTCGCCGACACCGACGAACCCGACGGCAACCCATCGATGCCGCCGTCAGCCACCGCCCTCGCCCCAGCGATCACAGTTCCCCACGCCTGTCACCTGCGCCCACCCCGGCCACGCCGCCGACCCCGCGGACCAAGCACGCCGCGTCCCGATCACCGATAGGAGACAACATGCGCGCTGTACTCACCCATGTCGAGACACCCGGCCGACCGGCCGGCCTGACCCAACCCAACGCAAGGTCAATGGCTTCCAACGGCCACCGGTCGTGCCTCACGTACCTACCCAACGTGGCCGAAGGCCGACCAGCACGAACGGCTGCTCACCCCCAAACAACGCTGGCCGAGCACGCCGCTGCCAGCGACTACTTCCACGACCCGTACACCCGGCCGCGGATCTCGATCGGCCCCGCTGACCCGTCCTGGATCAGTAGCCCGCACCGGCCCGCCGTCAAGCTGATCGCCGACGACCACGGCGCACGGACTCACCAGCAACAGCGCATCTCTGCTGCTGCGCGACGGGCGGGTCGCGGTCGCCTATCCCGTCAGCCACAACGCCGCGGTCGTCTCCACCTACCTGGTCCGCCGGGCGGCAGGGCTGCCCGACGAGGTGTGGCTCAACGACCCCTTGCCCGCCACCGGTAGCTGGACCAGGCTCGCCGCCGACAGCCTGCGGCACGGCTTCGACCACCTCGTCGTCGACTTGACCGACTTCAGCCTCGGAATCACCCGCCGCCGCCACCGTTCCGGCGCCCGCCCGCGTGGGCGCCAGCCTAATGCCTGTCGTCGACGTCGGGAGTTGGCTCGACGCGCTCGTCT
Source organism: Rugosimonospora sp. (assembly GCA_035278125.1). Taxonomy (GTDB): domain Bacteria; phylum Actinomycetota; class Actinomycetes; order Mycobacteriales; family Micromonosporaceae; genus DATEJJ01. Next base: position 3,604 of record DATEJJ010001097.1, on the reverse strand, counting down.
CCCGTGTCGGCCGCCACGAGACTACCTCGTGCCGCCGCAAACAGGGGACCGAAGTCCACCGGCGCAAGATCCTGTACCTCGTCCCTGGCGACGATCACACGGCCTCGGTCCACCCCACGCTCCACACGTTCAATATACCGCCCGCTGCACGTGGCGGAAGCTGTCGTCAGGCCGTTCTGGTGCCTACCGACCGTCGGCGCATGTCCAACCATCGCCCGTTGCGCAACGTCTGGGACGCCCGTGAGGCTTGGGATATGGCGCACGACGAATATGGTCGGTGCACCAGTCAAACGAGCGCGCCGCGAGCGCGACGGGTGGCGCGGCGGCGAGGACGACGAGACCGGCCGCTGCCAGGTCGCCGAGGACCGGACCCGGATCCGCAGCGTGCACGAGCCGGCTGTCACTCGCGCTCAGTACGACTTCGCACTGGCCGCCGCGCCCTGCGGCAAGACCGCCGACGGGCACAGCCTCGACGAGTGCCCGGACCGGCAGCTGTACCTCGTCTCGGAAGGGCGCTGACCCGGCCCGCACCGCAGTCGCCCAGCCGAACCCCCATTCCCCGCATCCGAAGGGAGCGCCATGCACGACGAGCATGTCTACCTCGGCCTCGCACCGGAGGGCACCGCGGGTGACTTCCACAGTACGGGCGCCGAACTGGACAGGCCCGAGATGGGCGAGTACCTGGCAGGCGAACCGCTGAGCCTCGACGACCTGCGCATCGACGGCGAGTACGAGTTCGCCGACGAGTCCGACTACATCGACGGCGAGGAGTAGCCAGTGAAGACCGAGGTTGAGATCCAAACCATGCGCGAGCGCGCCTACCGCGACCAGTACCGGGCCACCGACCAGGACGACAGGGAAGGCCGCGCGTACGCCGAAGGTGTGGAGGCCGCGCTGCTGTGGGCGCTGGGCCACATCAAGGAGAGCGACCTGACCAGCCGGATGGAGGATGGGCCGGCGCTGAGGCTGGCACCGAACGCCGGAAGGCCGCGGCGACGGCGCGACGCGAGCGTGCCGGCGCACTGCCCGTCGCCGCGGCTGCCCTGGAGGTCTGACGCCATCTGCGGTGGCGGTACCTCGGTGAGCGGCGCCCCAGTAACCGCCAGACCACAACGAGGAGAGAAGGCGTCCACCGTGGACACCACGGACAATCGGACGTTCGCCGAGCGGCGGCGGGATGCGGCCCTGGACGAGATGGACCGCATCACCACGCGGGACAGTACGGTGGCGGACATCGTGCGCGGCACCAGCGGCGTCCGGGTTGGTGAGGTCGTGGTCATCGCGGACGGCGACGGCGCCACCACCGGCGCGTTCCTGGTCCAGCGGACCGGCCGGGACGGTGTCAGCCTGTGGCACGCGGTCAACGACGGCAGAAGGCTGTCGATGGGGTGGTTCACGCGGGCGGGAGGCATCCTGCACCTGCTGGCCGTGCGCGACGGCGACGGGGACGACTCGGGCACGGCGGGGCGGTACGCCGCCCGGGTGCTCGGCATCAAGGACGCGGAGGGCTGAGGCGTGGAGGTGCGGATCCTGCTCGGCGACAACGCCCGCCACGTGCCGGCCTGGATGTACGTCCAGGACCAGGGCAAGGGCGTTGTGTCGTTCGTCGGCGCGAGCCGGGTACCCGACCTGGCCGCGCACCCGCTGCGGTACGGCAGCCGGCGCACGCACCAGTTCCTGGTGGGCGAGCTGGTGGTGCGCCCGCACATGCTGCTCGCAACGGACGCGCTTCGCGGTACGGGGCTGAGCAACCTGGTGCTCGGCCATGACGTCGCGGCGATGCTGCGGCAGGGCGAGGCCATCATCGGTGACCCGACACCCTACTGCGGCTGACGTGCCGCCGCTGCGCCACGCCGCCCGGCCACGCCCCGACGTGCCCCTGGGGGCAGAACACTCCGCCGGGCCTGTTCTCCCGCCTGCCGGTACCACGCGCTGCGGGAAACGTCCGGCACCCGCGGCGCGGAGGCTGGGCTGGGCGCGCCGATATTCGTCTGCCACCAGTCGCCGCACCGCCGAGAGCACGCCTGCGCCAGCGGGCTTGCCGACGGCCTGTGCGAGCGCGGCGCGAAGCCACCTGGGCCGAGTCTGAGCCCGTTCCGATGCGGGCCCGAGAATCCGGACGAGTCGCTGCCTCTGGTGCCGGCGCTCATGCCCGCCCCGGTAGGGCACCCGGCGGCCCGCGGCGCTCGATCAGGTCATCGCCGACGCGGGCCATGGCGAATCGTCTGGTCTGGTGGACCCGCCGGTGTGTGGGGTGGCATCGGTCGGGGTCGGCCGCACCGGTCGCCTCCCGGTCCCCCGCACCGGTTTGTTGACATCACCGGTGGTTGGCCATCGGTGTGGGCGACGGGGCGCTGCAGGGGCCGGATCCGTGCCTGGGTTATCCGGGTTGGGCCGGTGGTGTCGCTGCTGACCGACCCCAGGTCAGCCCACCCGGGGCGGGGCGGCAAGCCCCGGATCAGAAGATCTTGGCGGGCGTGTCTCGCTGCGCTCGACGCCAAGATCTTCTGACCGGTGATGGGCTTGCCACCCCCAACCCCAGGGCGGGCTCATGACCGGTCCCGTCAGCGCGCCACCCCGACACCCGGACCAACACATTCCCCGGCGCGTCGACGGTGCGCACCCGCGCCACGTGATCGGAGAGAACTGCGTGACTGCCACCGACTATCCGCATCTGCCGGAGACCGCCCGGGAGGAAATCCGCGGAGCCGCCCGTGCCCGGGCCGAACAGGCCACGGAAGACTACGCCGACCTGCTGGCCGGCGAGGCGGGCGTCGCCGCCCGCGAGGTGTTCCCCACGGCGGCCCGGCTGGTGTTCCGTCTCAGTAACGACGTGTTCGGTGCCACCGCGACCCTCGTCGCGGCGTACGCCGCCGACGGTCAACAGCTGTGGCACACCGACACCGGCGACGAGTGGCCTGACGAGTCCAGAGTCACCGACCACCTCGCCGGTGCGGCGGACCTGGTCGACGAGTACTTCCCGACGGTCTCCACCCGCGACCTCGCAGACGCCGGCGACGAGCTGTACGCCCTGGACCTGACCACATCACGCGCACTCAACTCGGACTAACCGATGGCAACACCACCGCTGGCCGGGGACGCGGATCCGGCCTGGTACCTGGCCGTCGAGGCGGTCGCCTCCTCCGGCTGCACTATCGCCAGCATCAATGTCCAGACGAGTAGAGCACGGGTGGACACACCGAAGCCGAAGCCGTAGGCCCCGGAACTGGTCAGTGGACCCGTGACCCTCGTCGGCGTACCAACGCCGTGATCGGGCACGCCCACGAAATGCCGCTCTGCGTGAGGCGCTGGGCCGCGATTCGGGTGGACTAAGACCATGCTGGCCCGTCCGTCGTCTCGCGTTCGCGGAAGTCGCGACCGAGCCAGAACCGCCGAAATCACTATCGAGAATCGCTGACGGTCGTGACCGCGACGAATTCCCGGCATCCCACGAGGCAAGCCATGGAGAAGGGACAGGCGTGGCACCAACTTCAAGCTGCTGGACGCAGCAATCGAGAACGTGGCCAACGAGACCAACGGTTTCAAGCACGACCAGCGGAACTGGAACAGGGTCCTCAACCCCCTCGCGCCGTCGGCGGACCAG
>DATEJJ010001096.1:0-7842 GCA_035278125.1 Rugosimonospora sp. | reverse complement strand
ACACCGCCGCCAGCGCCCCGTCCCCGGCCACCTCGGCCGCCACCGCGAGCGCCGCGACACCCTCCGCCTCCCGCAGCCTCCCCAGCACGTCCGGCGTCACGGCAGGTCGGCGCCGAATTCGAGCGGGTTGCCCAGGAGGCGCTGGAAGGCGAGTTCGGCGGCGCCGATGAGGGGGGCGTCGTCGCCCAGATCGGGGGTACGCAGCCGGACGTGCTCCCGGCAGGCGGGCAGCGCGTTGCGGTTGATCCGGCTGCGCACCTGCGCCGCGCCCGCGATGTACACGTCCCGCAGGGTACCCCCGAAGATCACGGTCTCCGGGTTGAAGATGTTGACCAGGTTCGCCACGCCGAAGCCCAGCCAGTCCGCCACCTGCCGGACCGCGCTCTGCGCCAGCGCGTCGCCCCGGTCCGCCGCGTCGACCACGGCCAGGATGCCCTCCCGGCCGGTACCGTTCCGGTTGGCCACGCGCAGTAGCGCGTGCTCGCCGATCTCGGTCTCCCAGCAGCCCCGGCTGCCGCAGCTGCACGGCCGCCCGTTCGGGCTGACCACCATGTGCCCGACCTCGCCGCCGTACCCGCCGTGCCCGGCGACCGGGCGCCCGCCGGCGATGATGCCGCCGCCCACGCCCACGTCCCCGTGCAGGTAGACGACATTGTCCGAATCGGTGGCGCAGCCCCGCGTGTGCTCGGCGAGCGCGCCCAGGTCGGCGCTGTTGCCCACCTGGATCGGCCCGTCCATCTCCAGCACCTCGGCCAGCGCCGCGCCCAGCGGCTCGTCCACCCAGCCGATCGTCGGGCCCAGCCGCACCATGCCGTCGGCCCGGCGCACCATGCCCGCGGTGGCCACACCGCTGGCCAGGCAGTGCCCGTCCGTGGGTGCGGTGCGCTGCATCTGCCGGACGAACTCGGCGAGCGGCTTGACCACGTCGGCGGGGGTGAAGTCACCCCGGCCGCGGACCGCCTCCCGCCGGTCGAGCACCTGGCCGCCCAGCCCGACCCGGGCCGCGGTGATCCGGTCCACGCCGATCGCGAACGCGTACACGTAGAACCGCTGCGACTCCGGCCGGACCACCAGCGACGGCCGGCCGGCGCGGCCGTGGTCGCTGGGCAACTCCTCCCGGACCAGGCCGGCGGCGGTGAGGTCGGCGGTGAGCGCGCCGATGGTGGACCGGTTGAGGCCCAGCGCGGCGGTCAGCTCCGCCCGCGACAGCGCCCCCCGCACGTGCACCAGGCGCAGCAGAGCGCCGAGGTTCTGCCGCCGGATCTCCTCCTGGCTCGGGCCGGCACGCATCGGAGGCCGTCTCTCTGCGGGGGTGGTCGGGGTGGGGTGCGGAGGCGGCCGGCTAGCGTAGCCCGGTCGCGGCCGCCCTTCGCCGGGACAGCGCATCCACGCCCGCCGCGAGCAGCAGCACCAGGCCGGTGAACCCGAACTTCGCGCCGGAGCTGAGACCGAGCAGGCCCATGCCGTTGTCGATCACGGCCACCACGGCGCCGCCGAGCACCGCGTCGAGTACCCGGCCCTTGCCGCCGAAGAGGCTGGTGCCGCCGATGACCGCCGCGGCCACCGCGTACAGCAGGATGTTGCTGCCACCGGTGGTGGAGTCGACCGAGTTGGCCCGGGAGACGGCCACGATGCCGCCGACGGCCGCGGTCGCGGAGCAGATCACGAACGCGGAGATGCGGATCCGGTCCACACCGATGCCGGCCCGGCGCGCCGCCTCAGCGCTGCCGCCGACCGCGTAGATGTGCCGGCCGTACGTCGTGCGGGAGAGCACGAACGTACCGACGAGCAGCAGCGCGAGGATCACCGCGACCACGATCGGTACGCCCTTGAGGGAGTTGCGCAGCGGGTTGTGGCTGCGCTCCTGGTTCAGGAAGTACACCGCGATCCCGCCCAGTACCAGCAGCAGCCCAACCCGGATCGTGACCAGCAGGATCGGGTCGGTACGCAGGCCGCGGCTGGCCCGGCTGCGGATGCGCAGCAACTGCACCAGGGCGTACCCGGCGGCGCCGACGATCAGCAGGGCCCAGCCCAGCCAGGGCGGCATGTTGTTGTTGTCGATGGCGAAGATCGTGTTGCTGGTGTTCGTGATCGCGTTGCCGCCCTTGAGCAGGAGCAGCAGGATGCCCTGGAAGGCGAGGAACGCGGCCAGCGTGACGACGAACGAGGGTATCCGTACCTTGGCCACGAGGAAGCCGAGGACCAGCCCGATCGCGACGCCGGTGACGACCGCGGCCACGATCGACAGGTACCAGGGCACGTGGTGGTTGACCAGCAGGACGCTCATGACCGCGCCGGCCAGGCCGCTGGCGAAGCCCGCGGACAGGTCGATCTCGCCCAGCAGCAGCACGAAGACCAGGCCCATCGCGATGATGGTGACCTGCGCGCCCTGGGTGAACAGGTTGGCGAAGTTGCCGTCGGAGAAGAACAGCGAGCGCTTCACGCCGAAGAACACGCACAGCACGATCAGCCCCAGTACGGCGGGCAGCGCGCCCATGTCGCCGCCCCGGACCCGGCCGAAGTACTGCTCCACCTGCTGGCCCACCGACCAGCTCTGCGACCCGGGCGCCTGGGTGCGGGGCGATGAGGAGGTGTCGACCGTTGTCATTGCAGGTCTCCGTTCGCGTCCCCGAGGTCAATGTCAGCGTCGTGCGCGGTCGGGTCGACCGCGGACACGACCGCCAGCGGCAGGCCCAGATCCCCGCTGCGCCCGGCGGTGATCAGCTCGACCACCTGCGAGTAGGTCACATCGCTGGCCTTGACCTGCGCCGCCATCTGTCCGAGGTACAGGGCGGCGATCTGGTCGGCGACGGCGAAGACGTCGTTCATGTTGTGCGAGATGATTACCACCGCGAGGCCCTGGTCCGCCAGTTGCCGGACCAGCTCAAGGACCTGCGCGGTCTGCGCGACCCCGAGCGCCGCCGTCGGCTCGTCCAGGATCACGACCCTGCTGTTCCACAGCACCGCCTTGGCGATGGCCACGGTCTGCCGCTGGCCGCCGGAGAGGCTGGACACCTGCTGCCGGATGGACTTGACGGTGCGTACCGACAGCCGCTCCAGCGTCTCACCGGCCATCTTCTCCATGCTCGGCTCGTCCAGCACGATCCCGCGGGTCTTCTCCCGGCCGAGGAACATGTTCTGCACGATGTCGAGGTTCTCGCACAGCGCGAGGTCCTGGTAGACGATCTCCACGCCCAGGGCGGCGGCGTCCCTGGGGTTGTGTACGGTGACCGGCCGCCCGTCGAACAGGTAGTCCCCCGAGTCGATGGGGTAGATCCCACCGATGCACTTGACGAGCGTGGACTTGCCGGCGCCGTTGTCGCCGACGAGCGCGGTGACCTCACCCGCGTTGGCGGTGAAGTCGACGTTGCGCAGGACCTGTACCGGACCGAAGCTCTTGTCGATCCCGCGCATCTGCAGCAGGGGTGTCGGTGTCGCTGTCACGGGGGGTAGCTCCTCGCAGTTGGTTGGTACCGGTGCCGAGCGTGCGGCCCGGCGCCGCGCGGGTCACGCGCGGCGCCGGTACCGTTGCCAGCCCTGACCGTTCAGCTGATGCCCGCCGCGGTGCACTTGGCCGCGTACGCGCCGGTGCACAGGTCGGTCTTGGTCACGTAGCCGTCGGCGACGACGTCCTTGACGTTGTCCTTGTAGATCGCCACCGGCGTCTCCAGGACGGACGGGACCTGGCGGTTGGCTGTCGGGTCGGTGACCGTCTGCGTGGTGCTCGGGTTGGAGCCCTTCGCCAGCGCCACCGCGAGCTCGGAGGCGGCGGACGCCTCCTTGTTGACCGCCTTGTAGACGGTCATGCACTGGTCGCCGTCCAGGATGTGCTGCAGGCCCTGTACGGTCGCGTCCTGCCCGGTCACCGGCAGCTGCAGGTGGTTCTTCTTGAGCACCGCGATGACCGAGTTGGCCATGCCGTCATTGGCCACCAGCACGCCCTTGATGTCCGGGGCGCTGGTCAGCATCTGCTCGAAGATGGTGCCCGCCTGGGCGTTGTCCCAGTCCGGTACCGACTGGTTCGGGCCCTTGACGTAGGTGCCGGCCGTGTACAGCGGGTCGAGCACCGAGTTGTACCCCTTGGCGAACAGGGTCGCGTTGTTGTCGGTCGGCGACCCGTTCACCTCGGCGATCTTCGGCTTCACGGCCTTGTTGTCGGTTAGGCACTTCTGCAGGCCCTGGCCCTGGAGCGTACCGACGGCCACGTTGTCGAAGGACACGTAGTAGTCCGCGCCGCCGCCCAGGGTCAGCCGGTCGTAGTCGATGGTGGCCACGCCGGCGGCCTTGGCCTTCTTCAGCACGGCCGTGCCGCTGCCGCTGTCCAGGTCGACGATCATGAGGACGTTCACGCCCTCCTGGATCATCCCGTCGGCGATGGTCTGGAACTGGTTCTTGTCGCCCTGGGCGTTCTGGATGTCGTACTTGACGTTGGCGGCCTTGAACGCCTTCTCCAGGAACGGCCGGTCGGCCGTCTCCCAGCGCACCGAGGACTTGCTGTCGGGCAGGATCACGCCGACGTAAGGCTGCTTGGCGCTGCTGCTCGCGCTGCTGGAGGTACCGCTATTTGACTTGCTACAGGCGGCGATGCCGCTGACTGCCACCACACCGATCGTGGCGGCGGCGAGGAGCCCCTTGCGCATAGCACGGGTCCTTTCGGGGTATGCGCCGCGGGTGGGCGCGGCGGAGTTCTGTGCCCGTTATTTGGTTGTGCCAGCCGGGTGGCCGGGCCGCGGCTGGTAGGTCGCGGCATGATTGTTGTGTCCGGCAACGTATTCCGCCGCCGAGCCCTTCGCAAGATGAAGGGGCGGTTAAGTTTGTTGTCGGCGGTAACAATTCGGCAACGCGGTTCGTACTTACGGTACGCGCTAGATCACTTCGAGTATCGAATCTTCGGTATCCGGCCCGTGTCGTGCTGGCACTCTCCTTGACTGAGTGCTAGCCAACGGCATAACCTGCGCTTAGCACTCTCGAACCGACTGTGCTAGCTGGCCGGGTCGTTTCCCGGCTGGCGCTCTGCCCGGTGGCGCCGGCACCCGCGACGACGGAGCCGCTGGTCACGTCAGGTACCAACGAGAAGCCGGTTCCGGCCGGCTGGAAGAACAAGTACCCCAGGAGGGTATGCCCGTGACTACCGCGACCAAGGTTGCGATCAAGCCGCTTGAGGACCGCATCGTGGTCCAGGCGAACGAGGCAGAGACCACCACGGCGTCCGGCCTCGTGATTCCCGACACGGCCAAGGAGAAGCCGCAGGAGGGCACGGTCCTCGCTGTGGGACCGGGCCGCATCGACGACAAGGGCAACCGCGTGCCGATCGACGTGAAGATCGGCGACACGGTGCTCTACTCGAAGTACGGCGGCACCGAGGTCAAGTACGCCGGCGAGGAGTACCTGGTGCTCTCCGCCCGCGATGTCCTCGCGATCATCGAGAAGTGATCTGACCAGTCACGCTGTGCCGCCCCGCCTCCCGTACGCCGGGGTCGGGGCGGCTTCGCGTGGGCAGCCACCCCACTCAGGCGAGGGCGGCCCGAATAGACAACCGGAGATGATATGGCGAAGATTCTGAGCTTCTCGGATGACGCCCGGCACCTGCTGGAGCACGGTGTCAACTCGCTGGCCGACACCGTCAAGGTCACCCTCGGCCCGAGAGGGCGCAACGTCGTCCTGAACCAGAAGTTCGGCCCGCCCACGATCACCAACGACGGCGTGACCATCGCCAAGGAGATCGAGCTGGCCAACCCGTACGAGAACCTGGGCGCCCAGCTGGTGAAGGAGGTCGCGACCAAGACCAACGACATCGCGGGCGACGGCACCACGACGGCGACCGTGCTGGCTCAGGCCATGGTGCGGGAGGGCCTGCGCAACGTGGCCGCCGGCGCCAACCCGAGCGGCCTGAAGCGGGGCATCGACGCGGCCGCCGCGGCGGTGAGCGAGGCCCTGCTGGACAAGGCGATCGAGGTCGCCGGCCGGCAGGAGATCGCGCACGTGGCGACGATCTCGGCGCAGGACGCCACCATCGGCGACCTGATCGCGGAGGCGATGGAGCAGGTCGGCCGCGAGGGTGTGATCACCGTCGAGGACGGCTCCACGCTCGCCACCGAGCTTGAGGTCACCGAGGGGATGCAGTTCGACAAGGGCTACATATCGCCGCACTTCGTGACCGACGCGGAGGCCGGCGAGGCGGTCCTGGAGGACGCGCACGTCCTGATCACCACGGAGAAGATCAGCTCGATCGAGGAGCTGCTGCCGCTGCTGGAGAAGGTGCTGCAGACCAGCAAGCCGCTGCTGATCGTGGCCGAGGACGTGGACGGCCAGGCGCTGGCCACGCTCGTGGTGAACTCGATCCGCAAGACCATCAAGGTCGTCGCGGTGAAGGCACCGGCCTTCGGCGACCGCCGCAAGGCGATGCTGCAGGACATCGCGACGCTGACCGGCGGCGAGCTGGTCGCCTCCGAGCTGGGCTCCAAGCTCGACTCGGTCGGCCTGGAGGTGCTCGGCAAGGCCCGCCGCATCGTGGTCGCCAAGGAGACCACCACGATCGTGGATGGCGCCGGCAACGCGGACGAGGTGAGTTCGCGGGTCGAGCAGCTCCGCAAGGAGGTCGAAGCGTCGGACTCCGACTGGGACAAGGAGAAGCTGAACGAGCGCATCGCGAAGCTCTCCGGGGGCGTCGCCGTGATCAAGGTCGGCGCGGCCACCGAGGTCGAGCTGCGCGAGAAGCGGCACCGCATCGAGGACGCCATCTCGGCCACCAAGGCCGCGGTGGAGGAGGGCATCGTGCCCGGCGGCGGTGTGGCGCTGGTACAGGTCGTGGGCGAGTTGGACAAGCTGCGCGCCAGCCGTACCGGTGACGAGGCCACCGGCGTGACCATCGTGGCCAAGTCGCTGGTCGAGCCGCTGCGCTGGATCGCGCAGAACGCCGGCCACGACGGGTACGTGGTGGTGGAGCGGGTTCGCGCGAGCCAGCCGGGCCAGGGCCTCAACGCCGCCACGGGCGAGTACGTCGACCTGGTGCAGGCGGGCATCGTGGACCCGGTCAAGGTGACCCGTAACGCGGTCTCCAACGCGGCGTCCATCGCCGGCCTGCTGCTCACCACCGAGAGCCTGGTGGTGGACAAGCCGAAGGCGCCCGAGCCGGCCGCCGGCGGTCACGGCCACGGGCACGGCCACCAGCACGGGCCGGGCTTCTGACCGACCCGCACCGGTACCGCTGAACCGGGTCGCCGGCCACCGTGCCGGCGGCCCGGTTCGCCGTTTGTCAGCGACGTATTACATTCCGGACACCCGCCCTACCGGCTCCGACGGGCGCGGACAACACTGTAGCGGTGGGGGATAAGCATGCCCGGTGGGTAGGGCCGGTCGCCGGGGTGGTGGCGACGGGCGTCGCCCTTGGCGTGGCCGAGCTGGTCGCGGCGCTGGTCGCCCCGCGGGCGGCCCCGCTGGTGGCGGTCGGCGGCTGGGTCATCGACCACGTACCGGAGCCGGTGAAGGAGTTCGCCACCAGCACCTTCGGTACCCATGACAAGACCGCGCTGCTGATCGGCACCAGCGTCCTGCTGGCCGCGTATGGCGGGCTGGTCGGCTGGCTGGCCACCCGGCGGCCGTGGCAGGGCATGGCCGGCATCGCCGTGGTCGGCGTGGTCGGCATCCTCAGCGCCCTGACCCGCGCCGGCGCCAAGGTGTCGTACCTGCTGCCCTCGTTCGTGGGCGCGGTGGCCGCCGCGTTCGCCCTGGACTACCTGCTGAACCGCACCCGGCCGCGCGGCGTGCCCGCGGGGCGGGCGGCGGACGGTGCCACCCGGCGCCGGTTCCTGATCGGCTCCGGGATGCTGGCCGGGGTCGCCG
>DATEJJ010001095.1:0-3454 GCA_035278125.1 Rugosimonospora sp. | reverse complement strand
CGCCCGCCGAGCCGACCGCGTCCGCGTGGACGTACCTGCTGGACGGGGTGGCGGTGGTGCGCGCGATCGGCGAGTTCGACGTCTACACCGGGCCGGTACTGGGCCGGGAGCTGGACCGCGCGGCGGCCAGCGGGCGGCGCGCGGTCCTGGTGGACCTCGGCCGCGTCTCGTTCATGGACCTCGGCGGGCTGGCCCCGCTGCGCGCGGCCGCCGTCGACACGGCCGGCGGGGACCACCGGCTGCTGCTGGTGCAGGTGCCCGGCCCGGTGCAGCGGCTCATCGACGTCAGCGGCGCGGCCGGCGAGATGGCCGCCGCCGCGGCCACCGGCGAGGTCCGGCGCACCGGCTGAGCGGCGAGGGGGCGGTGCGGGTGGTGGACACCGTTGCGGTACGGGTCGACTCCGCGCGCCACTACGCGGTGGTACGCGCCGGGGAGCGCATCGACCACCGGTGCGTACCCGCGCTGCGCGCCGCGCTGGACAAGGCGCTGCGCGACTGGGGTACCGCGCTGATCGACGCGGGTGGCGTGCGGGTGGCGGAGCCGATCTGCGCCGCGCTGCTGCCCGCCGTGCTGAGCGGTCACGGGGGCTGGCCGTGGGCCCGGTTGGCCATGTTCGGCGCCGGTCCCGACCTGCGGGACCTGCTCGCCCGCACCCGGGCCAGCCAACTGGTACCCGGCTGGGACACCGAGGAGCAGGCGCTGTCCGGTATCGCGCTACGGCCGCCGTGGGTACGCCGGTCGGTGACGCTGGCGCACGGGGCGTCCGCGCCGGCCGGCGGGCGCGCCGCGCTGGAGGAGGCGTGCCTGGCCTGGCGGGTGCCGTCCGCGGTACGGCAGAGCGCCGCCCTGATCGCCAGCGAACTGGTCACCAACGCGGTGCAGCACGCCGGTACCGACGCCCGGCTCACCCTGGACTGCACCCGCCGCACCCTGCGGGTCAGCGTGCGCGACTTCGCCCGGCGGGTGGAGGTACGCATGCGCACCGCGGGTACCCCGCGCGGCGGGCTGGCCGTGGTGGACACGCTGGCGTACCGGTGGGGTGTGGCCGAGACCACCGAGGGCAAGTCGGTGTGGGCCCGGCTCCCGCTCGCACCCCGCCGGCCGGTCCGGTGACGCGGACGGCGCCACCGTCCACGATGGACAGTGGCGCCGCCGGGTACGGGCGTTACTGCGACATCAGGTGTGCCTTGAAGCCGGCGCCGAAGTTGGTCGCGGTGCCGGTGTAGTCGGTGATCAGCGACGGGCCCGAGGAGCAGTCCCAGTTGTTCCAGGTCCACCCGAGGTACCCGATGCCGTGCGCATCGGCCCAGTTCATCACGGTGGTGATGAAGCCGCTCGCGCAGTCGTTCTCGCCGATCTCGGACAGCACCAGCGGCACCTGCGCCGCCACCGGACCGTAGTTGCTGTCCCAGCACGACGTGTTCGAGCAGGTGTTGAAGTTGTACACGTGCGCGAACGCCATCAGGTTGCCGGTCGAGTCGGTCGGCTTGAACGCCAGCCACTGGCTCAGGTCGTTCGAGAACTCCAGCCCGCCGATCATCACCACGTTGGTGTTGCCCGTGGCGCGTACCGCGTTGAGCAGTGTCTGGAAGCCGGCCACCTGGTAACCGATGCCGTTGCAGGTGCCACCGTCGCGCCAGCACTTCCAGCCGGACGTGGCGTCACCGGTCGCCCGCGACGGGTACGGCTCGTTGAACAGGTCGAAGACCACCCGGTTGTCCTTGAACGCGTTGGCCACGCCGGTCCAGAAGGTGGGCGCGAACTGCGCGTCCGGCATCGGCTTCTGGCATGTCGCCTTCACGTCCGCGCAGCCCGAGGACGGGCCGGTGTACTGGCCGAAGTTCCAGTGCATCTCGACGATCGGGGTGATCCCGCTGGACAGCAGCAGGTTCACGTACGCCTTGACGTTGTTCTGGTACGTGGCGCCGCTGGGCGCCCCGGCCGGTACGTCGCTGGTACCGACCCAGCACTCCTCGTTCAGCGGCACCCGGACCGCGCGCACCTTCCACGTTTTCATCGCGTCGATGGATGCCTGGTCCATCGGGCCGTTCCACATGCCGTTGCCCTGGATGCAGGCGAACTCGCCGCCGGAGCGGTTCACGCCGAGCAGCCGGTACGCGGCGCCGGTCGAGGTGAGCAGCCGGTTGCCGGACACGTGCAGGGCGGGCGCGGCACCCGTGGCGGGCGGCGGTGAACTGGCCGGGGCCGAGGACGGCGGCCGGGAACCGGCCGGCGCGGAGCTGGGCGTGGTGGTACCGCCGGTACAGGTGACCCCGTTGACCGTGAACGAGGTCGGCATCGGGTTCACGCTGCCCCACGCGCCGATGAAGCCCAGCGACACCGAGGCGCTGGTACCGAGGCTGCCGTTGTAGCTCATGTTGGTCGCGGTGACGTGCGCACCCGACTGGGCCCAGGTGGCGCTCCAGCCCTGGGTGACCTTCTGGTTCGCGTCCGGGAAGTCGAACGCCAGCGTCCAGCCGGTCAGCGGGTCGCCCAGGTTGGTCAGGGAGACACCACCCTGGAACCCACCCTGCCACTGGCCCACGATGCTGTAACTTACCGAGCAGCCGGCCGTGGCGGCGGAGGCGGTGCCGGTCAGGACCGCGACACCGCCCACCGCCACCAGTCCTGCGGCTGCCGCTGCCGCCAGGGCAACGCGATGTTTCATCGAAGGATCTCCTCTGCTGCCGTTGAGGTGATCATCGATGGGAAGCGCTCGGCTGCATATTGGAGGACTTAACCGATAAAGTCAACGCGCTCGATGGATCCGTCAGCGGCGGTTCAGCAGCCGATCCGGCTGGATCCCAGCGCCACGTCGTCGTACCAGAGCGTGTCGGCGCCGTCGCCGTAGCTCTCCCAACCCAGCCGGAAGTCCACCAGCGCCGGCCGCCAGTTGGCCCGGCTCAGCCACTGCTGGTCCACGTCCTGGGTGGGTACGCCGTCCTCGTGCAGGCCGGCCACCAGGGCGCCGTTGAGCCAGGTGTCCATGGTGCCGGCAGTGCCGTTCACCATGAACTCCACGCACTCCCACTGCGCGGTGGGCAGCGGCACGCTCAGCGCCACCCCGGCCGGGCTCTGCGCGGGCAGCGTGGCGTCGTCGGACTGCCGGTTCCACTGCAACGCGCTGTTCTGCCCGCCCATGCGCAGGTCGTTCCCGCCGTCCGCGGAGTCCTTCATGGCGGCGAAGGTGATGTGCGCGGTCGGCAGCGCGGTGGTGTGCCGCACCCAGAACCGGCCGTACCAGACCGGGCCGATGGCCGCGACGTTCGCGGTGGAGCCGACGAACACGTGGTTGCAGTAGCCGGCGGCGCCGTCCACCCGGATGGAGCGGGTACCCGAGTGCGCCACCGAACCGTCCACTGTGGCCGTACCGGCGCCGGAGCAGTTGGGGAAGCTGACCGCCCAGGCGCCGCCGGGCGCGGTACCCACCGCCTGGTTTTCGAAACCGTCACA
>DATEJJ010001094.1:0-2740 GCA_035278125.1 Rugosimonospora sp. | reverse complement strand
CCGCCGCCAGCGTGGCCACATCGGACGGTCCCCTGCGACCGTCCACCCAAGCGTGCCCGAGCCACTCCGCGTCGTGCCCGGTACCGCGGGCGGCCGCGCTCGGCGTACCGGCGTCCTGGGCCAGCAGCGCCACCCACCCGGCCGCCACCAGCACGACCAGCCCGAGCACCGCGGCGAGCAGGCCGGTACCTACCCGCCGCACCCGCCGGCGCCGGGCCGGACGCGGTACGGGCGCGGACACGGCAGCGATCGTGGCACAGCCGCGCCAGCCGTTGTTGTCAGACCCGGCTGCCGTGGTGCTCGTCAGCATGCGTGTGATGGAGATGACAGTCCCTTCCTGGGATATCGCTCAGGGCATCGGGCAGTCCACCGATCTTGATCCGGAACTGGTGGAGGGGGTACTGCATGCGATGCGGCGGGTCCTGCCGGCGGCGCCGGCTGAGCCGGGCGGCGGACATCCAGGAAGTCGACAGGTACCGTCCAGCCAGGTTCCAGTTCTCCGGGTAACTGTGGTGTCGACAGCAAGTTCAACAGGCCCCGGAAAGGAACGTGTGTGATGACTGAGCCCACGCGGGGCGCCGCGGTCCCACCGTCACCCGCCGCCCCGTACCCCGCCGCCCCGTACCCCGCCGACGCGCCGACGTGGTCGATGCCTTACCAGGCGACTCCGGCCGGTACGGCCACCCTGCCCGCGATCGGCGGCGGGGGCGAGGCGCCGCTGCCGCCGGCCGGCGATCGAACCCCTTACGGTGGCCCGGCTCCGCTCCCGTACGCCGGGCAGGGCGGCTGGCCGCCACCGCCCGGATGGTGGCCGCCGCAGCAGCAGGAGTGGCCCGCACCGCAGCCGCGCCGCCCGCGCCTGATGCTCGCCGCGGTGGTGGTCGGCCTGGTGCTCATGCTCATCGTCGCCGCCGGGGCCTTCCTGGCCGGGCGTGCCATGCGCCCCACCGCGCAGGCTCCGGCGACCACCGGCCAGGGCAACCCGGACAACCCGTTCAGCGGCGGCAACGGCGGGAACAGCGGTAACAGCGGGAACGGCGGCACCGCCACCGGCCCGTCGTCCGCCCAGGTCAGCTCGATCGCGGCGAAGGTCAACCCGGCGGTGGTGGACGTCAACACCGAACTCGGGTACCAGAACGGGCGCGCGGCCGGCACCGGCATCGTGCTCACCTCGGACGGGCTCGTCCTCACCAACAACCACGTGGTCGCCGGCGCCACCAGCATCAGCGTCACCGACGTGGGCAACGGCAAGACGTACACCGCGACGGTCGTCGGGTACGACCGCTCCGACGACGTCGCCGTGATCAAGCTGTCCGACGCGTCCGGCCTGGCCACCGCGTCACTGGGTGACTCGGACAAGGTGAAGACCAACGACCCGGTGGTGGCGATCGGCAACGCCGGCGGCACCGGCGGTACCCCGACCGCGGTCGGTGGCACGGTGAGCGGGCTGAACCAGTCGATCACCGCGCAGGACTCGTCCTCGGGGGTGTCCGAGCAGCTGACCGGCCTGATCGAGGTGAACGCCAACATCCAGTCCGGCGACTCCGGTGGCCCGCTGGTCAACGCCTCCGGCCAGATCATCGGTATCGACACCGCGGCCTCCACCTCCTTCCGGTACCAGGCGTCCGGCGGCGACGGCTTCGCCATCCCGATCAACAAGGCGATGACCCTGGCCAAGCAGATCGAGGGGGGCCAAGCCTCCTCGACCGTCCACATCGGAGGGACCGCGTTCCTGGGCATCTCGACCGGGAGCCAGGCTTCCGGGCAGAACGTGACCGGTGCGCCGGTACTCGGCACGGTGTCCGGTTCGCCGGCCGCCTCCGCCGGGCTTACCCAGGGCGACGTGATCGTGTCGCTGGGTGGCAAGACGGTTGACTCGCCCACCACGCTGACCAGCATGCTCGACGGGTACCACCCGGGTGACCGGGTCAAGGTGGGCTGGACCGACGCGAACGGCGCCTCGCACACCACGACCATGACCCTCGCCAGCGGCCCGGTCGGCTGACCAGGCGGCTCCAGCACCCGCGACGGCGGCGGCCCGCACGGGCCGCCGCCGTTGGCGTGATCCGAGTAGGCTGCGCGTTCGAGCAGTCCACCGGCGGGGGAGTCTGATGTCCGCGGAAGCGCTGCCGCAGGTGACCACCACCGGCGAGCCGGCGGCCCCCGGTGCCGGCCCGGGTGGCGCGCGGCGCCGCCTGCTGCTCACCGCCGCTCTGGCCGTCGCCCTCGGCTGCCTTTTCTTCGGGTACCTGCGGATGGCGCGGGTGTACCCGACCAACTCCGACGGCGCCGGCAACGCGCTGCAGGCGTGGGACATCCTGCACGGCAACCCGCTGCTGCGCGGCTGGACCCTGTCCGACGTGTCGTTCTACACCACCGAACTGCTGCTGCACGCCGCCGTCGAGATGGTGGTCGGGCTGTCCGCCGACGTGGTGCACATCGGTGCCGCGGTCGCGTACACGCTGCTGGTTCTGCTCGTGGCCCTGGTGGCCCGGGGCCGGACCCGGGGTCGGGTCGCCGCGCTGCGGATCGGTGTCGCGCTCGCGCTGATGCTCGCCCCGGCGCCGGGGATCGCGTACCTGACCCTGCTCAGCTCGCCCGACCACACGGGTACCGGCATCCCGCTGCTGCTCACCTGGCTGGTGCTGGAGTACGCGCTGACCGCCCGGGACGGTACCCCGCGCGAGGGCGCCGCCCGCTGGTGGCTGCCGGTCGCGCTGGCGCTGCTGCTCGCCTGGGG
>DATEJJ010001093.1:0-4555 GCA_035278125.1 Rugosimonospora sp. | reverse complement strand
CCCGCCGAGCATCCCGCAGGAGCCGCTGCCCAGCTCCAGTACCGGCCCGTCCCGGTGCAGCGCCGCGGCGAGCAGGTCCACCGCGATCTCCCGGCGCCGGCGGTGGTACGCGTCGGCCAGGTACCCGCGCACCGACTCGCCGTCGCCGTAGCTGCGCTGGTTGGCCGCGCGGGCATCGGCCGCGGCGCCGCCGGGTACCGCGTCCGCCATGGACCTATCTTGCGGCAGCCCGCGCGGCGGGCGACCCGGATGATCCGGTGCGGCCGCAATCGTTGTATGGTGCATGCATCAGATGGGTACGGGGGGACGGGCATGGGTGACGCGTCCGTGGCGGGTGGCCGGGAGGCCGTGGCCGGCGCGCTCACCATGGAGATCGTCCGGCTGATCCGCCTGGTCAAGGCGTCCGCGCAGGTACCCGAGGGGACCGACCGCTCCGCCCTGGTGCTGCTGGTACCGCTGCTGCACGGCGGGCCGATGCGGCTGCGCGAGCTGGCGGACGCCAAGGGTGCCGACCCGTCCACGGTCAGCCGGCAGGCCGCGCAGCTGGTCCGCGCCGGGCTGGTGAGCAGCGAGTGCGACCCGGTGGACGGCCGGGCGCGGCGGCTGGCGCTGACCGCGGCGGGCCGGGCGCAGTGCCGCCGGATGCTGGCGGAGCACAGCCGCGCGCTGGACGAGCTGCTGGGCGACTGGAGCGACGTGAAGATGGCGCGGTTCGCGGAGCTGTTCGGGGAATTCAACACGCGCATGGAGCAGTTGACCCGGCCACGGGCAGCGGACGACCCGGCGGCTGCCGGCCCGGACGAAAGGGTGACGACGTGAGCACTTCAGCGCAGACCGACGCGGAGCAGTCGGGGGCCGCGGCCAGACCGCCGACCGCCGCGGTGCTGACCCAGCGGCAGATCGTCGCGATCCTGGTGGGCCTGATGATGGGCATGTTCCTCGCGGCACTCGACCAGACGATCGTCGCCACCGCCATGCGGACCATCTCCGACGACCTGAGCGGGTTCTCGTTGCAGGCGTGGGCGACCACCGCCTTCCTGATCACGTCGACCATCTCCACACCGCTGTACGGCAAGTTGTCCGACATGTACGGCCGCAAGCAGTTCTTCCTGTTCGCCATCGGCATCTTCATCGTGGGCTCCGCGCTGTGCGGGCTGTCCCGCTCGATGTACGAGCTGGCCGCGTTCCGGGCGATCCAGGGCATCGGCGCCGGCGGCCTGTTCTCGCTGGCGCTGGCGATCATCGGGGACGTGGTACCGCCCCGGGAGCGGGCCAAGTACCAGGGCTACTTCCTGGCCGTCTTCGGTACCTCCAGCGTGCTGGGCCCGGTGCTGGGCGGCTTCTTCGCCGGGGCGCACACGATCCTGGGCGTCTCCGGCTGGCGCTGGATCTTCTACATCAACGTGCCGATCGCGCTGGCCGCGATGATCGTGGTGTCCCGGGTGCTGCACCTGCCCCGCTCGAACCAGCCGCACCGGGTG
This sequence comes from Rugosimonospora sp., assembly GCA_035278125.1. GTDB lineage: Bacteria > Actinomycetota > Actinomycetes > Mycobacteriales > Micromonosporaceae > DATEJJ01. Next base: position 3,074 of record DATEJJ010001093.1, on the reverse strand, counting down.
GACTGGCCGGGCGCGCTCGCGCTGATCGTCGGCCTGGTACCGCTGCTCACCGTCGCCGAGCAGGGCCGCGACTGGGGCTGGGGCTCCGGCCGGTCGCTGGCCTGCTACGCGATCGGCGCGGTCGGGCTGGTGGCGTTCGTCTTCATCGAGCGCTGGTACGCCGACGAGGCGCTGCTCCCGCTGCGGCTGTTCCGCGGGCGTACCTTCGCCATCGCCTCGTCCAGCAGCTTCGTCCTGGGCATGGCGATGTTCGGCGGGCTGCTCGTGCTCCCGCTGTACCTCCAGATCGTGAAGGGTGCCTCACCGACCAAGGGCGGCCTGATGACGCTGCCGCTGGTGCTGGGCATCATGGCCGGCTCGATCATCTCCGGCCAGGCCATCTTCCGCACCGGGCGGTACCGGGTGTTCCCGATCGTGGGCAGCGGGCTGATGCTGGTGGCGATGGTGCTGTTCTCCTTCATCGGGGCGGACACGCCGGTGTGGCGGGTCATGGGCGTGATGCTGCTGATGGGCCTCGGGCTGGGCGGCAACATGCAGCCGGTGGTGACCGCCACCCAGAACGCGGTCAGCCCGCGGGAGATCGGCGTGGCCACCTCCGCGGTCACCTTCTTCCGCTCGATGGGCGGTACCCTGGGCGCCGCGGTGTTCCTGTCCATCCTGTTCAGCACCCTGCCCGACAAGATCAAGAGCGCGTTCACCTCGGCCTCCCAGACGGCCGCGTTCCAGCAGGCGGCTGCGGCCCACCCGGCGCAGGTGCACACGCTGCAGCAGGCGGCGCAGGGCGGTGCCGGCAGCTCGCTGAACGACACCTCGTTCATCAACCGGCTGGCCTCGGCGCTGGTACACCCGTTCAAGGTGGGCTTCTCCCAGTCGATGGACATCGTCTTCACCACGGCCGCCGGGATCATGGTGGTCGGGCTCATCGTGATCTTCTTTCTGCCCGAACTGCCGCTGCGCCAGCAGTCCGCGGTGCAGGCCCGGGCCGAGGAGGACGCGACGACCACCCCGTGAGGGTGAAGATCGGGTTGCGCGTTGGGGCAGATTCGTCGGCCCTGTCGAGTCCACGTTGAGTGTACGGAGAGTCGCCCCCGGCATGCTGGTCGGCAACTCTTCAGCCGCCCAATGAGGAGAGGGCCATGAACCGCATCCCGGTGTACGTGTACGCGAACGACCCGATCTGCCGGGCCGGCCTCGGCAGCCAGCTACGCCCCCGGCCCGAGGTGCTGATCCTCGAGGACGAGGAGCGCGACCAGGCGCAGGTCGGCCTGGTGGTCACCGACGTGGTCGACGAAGACGCCCTGCGGGCGCTGCGCGCGTTACGCTGCGCGGCCGTGCCGCGGCTGGTGCTGGTCGCCGGGCGCATCGACGACCTGGACCTGGCCGCCGTGATGGAGATCGGGGTGTCCGGCGTGGTACGCCGGGCCGACGCCACCGCCGAGCGGCTGGTATCGGTGATCCGCTCCGCCGCCGCCGGCGAGGGTACCGTCCCGCCGGACCTGCTGGGCCGGCTGCTGGCCCAGGTGGGGCAGCTGCAACGGCAGGTACTCGGGCCGCGCGGGCTGACCTTCGCGGGGCTCGCCGAGCGCGAGGTGGAGGTGCTCCGCCTGGTCGCCGAGGGGCTGGACACCAACGAGATCGCGAGCAGACTGGCGTACTCCGAGCGCACGATCAAGAACGTGCTGCACGAGGTGACCAGCCGGCTGCAATTGCGCAACCGCTCGCACGCCGTGGCGTACGCGCTGCGCAACGGCCTGATCTGAGGCGCGCGCCGTGATCCACGAGGTGGACGACGCCCTGCGCCGCCTGGTGAAGGAGGAGGCGCTGCGCGGTACCGACATCGAGGTGGCGTTCGAGGCGCCCACCAAGGAGTGGTCCGCGCGGCGCAACGCGCCCACGGTCAACCTGTACCTGTACGACATCCGGGAGGACCTGCGCCGCCGGTCCCGGGGGATGATCAACGAGTACCGGGAGGACGGTACGGTCGCCGCCCGGCACCTGCCGCCCCGGCACATCAAGCTGTCGTACCTGCTCACCGCGTGGACGCAGCGGCCGGAGGACGAGCACCGGCTGCTCTCCGCGCTGCTGACCTGCCTGCTGGGCCACGAGTCGGTACCGGGCGGTCTGCTCGGCGGGTCGCTGGCCGAACTGGGCCTGCCGGTACCGATGACGGTCGCGCTGCCGCCGCCGGAGGACCGGGCGTTCGCGGACGTGTGGACCGCGCTGGGCGGCGAGCTGAAGCCGTCCCTGGACGTGGTGGTCAGCGCGCCGGTCTCGCCGACCGCCGGTGCTCCCGCCGGCCCGCCGGTGTCCGAGGGGATGCGGCTGGAGATCGGCGGCGACGGCACGGTGTCGCACAAGGTACCGCCGCCGGACCCGGACCGGCCCCGGGCGGCGATGGTGCGGCGGCACCAATGAGCGCAGCGGGGTGCGGCGGCGCCTGGAGTGAGCCGTCCCGCCGCCGCAGGCGGGGTTTCGGGGTGGCGAGGGAAGGCGGCGCGAACAGCGCTCCGCGGAGCGAACCGGAGGCGCCGTGACGGAGGTGCTGGCCCGGCTGGCGGCGGTCGAGGTGGCCATCCGGGAGGCGGTGGCGGCGCGGCGGGCGGTGGACCCGCGGCCGGAGGACCCGTTCCGCGGGCTGTACCTGTCCGACGAGGTGGTGGACGCGCTGCTCGCCGGGCGGCGGGAGCCGTTCCCGGTGCCCCCCGTGCCCGAGCCGGGGCCGGACGGGCAGTCCGGGCGGCTGGCGCGGCTGGTGGCCGCGGCGGGACTGAGCCCGCTGGACGAGGGGCTGCTGCTGGTGGCGTGCGCGCCCGACGTGGACAGCAGGTTCGAGCAGTTCTACGGGTACCTGAACGACGACGTGACCCGGCGCCGGGCCACCGTGGGGCTGGCCCTGCGGCTGTGCGGGGTACCGGAGGCGGCGGCGGCCGGACGGGCCCGGCTGGATCCCGGTGGGCCGCTGGTCAGCGCGGGACTGCTGGTGGTGGAGGAGCCGGACCGCCCGCTGCTGTCGCGCCCGCTGCGGGTACCGGACCGGGTGGTGGCCCACCTGCTCGGCGACGACCGGCCGGATG
>DATEJJ010001092.1:0-2294 GCA_035278125.1 Rugosimonospora sp. | reverse complement strand
AGACCGCGGCGGCGCTGGTGAAGCAGCCGGTGGAGTGGACGGTGGGGGCGCTGCGGCAGCTCGGCATCCGGCCGTCCGCGCTGCCCGACACCGCCAGGCGCCAGCTGCTGTCCGGGCTCGCGGCGCTCGGGCAGCAGCTGTTCCAGCCGCCCAACGTCGGCGGCTGGCCGGGCGGCGCCGCGTGGCTGACCACCTCGGCCGCGCAGACCCGGCTGCGGCTGGGTACCTTCCTGGCCGCGCACGCGGATCCGGCGGCCACCCGCGACCTCGCCGGCACGGACCGGATCGACGCGCTGGCCCGGCTGCTGGCCGTCGACCAGTTCACCGACCGCACCCGGGCCGTGCTGTCCGCCACCGGTACCCCGGCCCGCCTGCTCGCGCTCGGGCTGGCCAGTCCCGAGTACACGGTCTGTTGAGGAGGCACGCGTGGACCCGCTGACCCGGCGCAGGTTCCTGGTGCGCTCCGGCGTGGTGGCCGGCGCGGCGCTGGCCGCGGGTGCCGGCGCGTACACGCTGGCCGACGTGCTGCGCACGGCGAGCTGGCAGGACCGCCCGCCGCAGGCACGCACCCTGGTCCTGGTCACCCTGTACGGCGGCAACGACGGCCTGAACACCGTCATCCCGTACGCCGACCCCGCGTACCACGACGCCCGGCCGGAGCTGGCCTACCAGCCCGGCGAGGTGCTGCACCTGGACGCCCAGCTCGGGCTCAACCCCGGGCTGAAGGGGTTCGCGCGGCTGTACGCGGGCAAGCGGCTGGCGATCGTCCGCGGGGTGCAGTACCCCCAGCCCGACCACAGCCACTTCCGCTCCATGGACATCTGGCAGACCGGCTCCCCGCAGGCACCGGCGAGCACCGGCTGGCTGGGCCGGTGGCTGGACGTCACCGGGCACAGCCCGCTGCACGCGGTGTCGTTCGAGCCGGTGCTCCCGGTGGCGCTGGCCGGCGCCGGTACCGCCGGCGCGTCGGTGACCACCGGAGGCGGCAAGGTGGCGGTACCGGCCGGGCTGGCCGCACCGGCACCCGGCGAGCCGGCGCTGCAGGCGCGCGCGGCACGGGCGTACGCCGACCTGATCGCCGCCACCGCGATGGTCGACCACCTCCCCGCGCCCGCCGCGCCGGCGGCCAACGAGACCGCGCTGGACCGGCAGCTCGACCTGGTGGCCCGCTGCGTGGAGGCGGGCGTGGCGACCCGCGTGTTCTCCGTCTCGCTGGGCGGGTTCGACACCCACGCCGACGAGAAGGCCACCCAGCAGCGACTGCTGACCCAGCTCGACACCGCCATCACCGGCTTCACGGAGCGGATGGCGGGCACGGCGAACGGCCAGCGGGTGGTGACCGCGATCTACTCGGAGTTCGGCCGGCGGGTACGGGCCAACGCCTCCTCGGGTACCGACCACGGCACCGCCTCGGACGTGTTCCTGCTCGGTACGCCGGTGGCCGGCGGGCTCTACGGCACCCAGCCGAGCCTCACCGACCTGGACAACGGCGACCTGAAGGTGCACGCCGACTTCCGCGACGTGTACGCGATGCTGCTGCGCGACGTGCTGGACACGGAGCCGGACCGGGTGCTCGCGGGCTGGACGACGCGGCTGGCGCGGGTACTGGCCGGCGGTTAGGGGCGCCAGATGACGGCGTCCACGGGGTGGGTCCGCTCGGCGAAGCGGCCACCGGCGGACGCCTCGTCCAGCAGCCGGCGCAGGTCCGCCTCGAACGCGGGCAGGTCGCCGGCGAAATGGTGCGGTGCCGAACTGGAGAGCGAGAACACCGCCGCGACGATCTCGTCGGCGCCGCGCCGCACGACCTCGCCGCCGCCGACCGCGATCCGGGTCGGGCCGGTGTAGCCCGCCTGCCGCATGACGTCCTCCTCGCCGGACCGGGGACCGTTGGGCAGGCGGCCCCGCCCGGCCCGGCGTACCGGTCCGAGGTAGGTGGTGACCAGGTCGTCGATACGGTCCCAGGGCGGGCGCGGGTACGGCAGCGGATCGTCCCCGGGTGCGCCCCGGTGGGTGCTGGCGCCGACGTGCAGCCAGGCGCCGCCCGGGTCGAGCATGCCGTGCACCCGGCGCGCCACCAGCTCCTGGTCCATCCAGTGGAAGGACTGCGCGAAGCTGACCACCCGGAAGCGGCCGAGCCCGGCGGGCAGCTCCTCGGCGCGCAGCCGGCGCCAGGTGACGTTCGTGGCGCCGGTCCCGGCCGCGTGGCGGGCCGCCTCGGCGAGCATGCCGGCGTCCGCGTCCACGCCCAGTGCCGCCGCGAACCTCGGGGCGAGCAGGAGGGTCAGCGAACCGGG
>DATEJJ010001091.1:0-7972 GCA_035278125.1 Rugosimonospora sp. | reverse complement strand
CCGCGCTCGCGCGCAACCGCCTCGCGGTGCACCCCGACCACCGCGGACAGCCGGGTGAGCACCAGCGTGAACATCACCGTGGAGCAGAGCGCGATCACCGCGCCGTCGCGCACCCCGCCGCGCGCCGCCTCGACGAACAGCGCCGCCGGCGGGATCAGCGAGGAGAGCGTCATCAGCGCCAGCCGCCGCCCCCCGATCTCGCCGCGGCGCACGATCCGCGGCTCGGTGAGCCGGGCCATCGACGGGTGTATCGCCGCCGCGCCCCAGCACGCGTAGAACAGGATCCACAGCGCGTCCACCGCGGTACCGTCGTGCCACGTGCCGCCCAACTGGGCCAGGCCGTAGAGCACGTCCGCGGCCAGCAGCGCGGCGCCGCCGGCGCCGAGCAGCGCCAGCGACACCGACCAGCGGACCGCCCCGACCAGCCGGGCGATGGTGGCCAGCAGCAGTACGTCGTACAGCGGGTAGGCCACGGAGATCGACTTCTGCAGCGGGGACAGGTGGGGGTCCTGCACGTACGGGCTGATCAGGAAGATCCAGGACAGCAGCCCCAGCCCGACGGTGAGCGTCACCGCGTCCAGCGCGCTGGTCCGGTCGTGGCTGGTCCGGGTACGCGCCAGGCCGAACAGCGCGGCCGAGGCCAGCGGGTAGAAGCCCAGCAGGTAGATCGCGTCAGCGGTGGACGGGAACGGGACGGCCCAGCCCAGCCAGCCGGTCATCACGTCGTACGTGGTGTCGCCGGCGTCGAAGCAGAGCAGCGCGGCGCCCAGCAGCAGCCAGAGCATCCGGCGGCGGGGCCGGTGGCGCCACACGCCCAGCAGCAGACCGGCGGTGGCGACCGCGCCGATGGCCGCCCACACCACCACGCGCTCCCCCGGGAGCGCGCTGTATGCCGTGGCGAGGATGGCCGTGAGCAGCCAGTAACTGGCCATCGCCGCCCTGCTCGACACTGCGCCCCCTCGCGATCGGTGGGTCAACCCCTCATCGGCACCCGGGGTAACGATTGGAGGATTCGCGTGCGTGGGTGCATCATCGCCTAGGCGTGTGCAAGGACCGGACAGCGTATCCGGTCCTGTCTTCGCAGTGGGGAAAGGGTACCGATGTCACGGCGCGGTTGGCTGCTGTTCGGCGCGATGGGCGTCATCTGGGGAGTGCCGTATCTCATGATCAAGGTCGCCGTGGGTACGCTCACGCCGGCCTCGGTCGTGTTCTGGCGCACCGTCCTCGCCGCCCTCGTGCTGGTACCGGTCGCGGCCTGGCGCGGGCAGCTGGTACCGGTGCTACGCCGGTGGCTGCCGCTGCTGGTGTACACGGTCGCCGAGCTGGCCCTGCCCTGGCTGCTGCTGTCCACCGCCGAGCAGCGCCTGTCCAGTTCCCTGACCGGCCTGCTGATCGCGGCGGTACCCCTGGTGGGCGCGCTGCTCGGCTTCCTCGGCGGCGGTGACCGGCTGGGCCCGCGCCGGCTGGTCGGGCTGCTGATCGGCCTGGGCGGGGTGGCCTGCCTGGTCGGGCTGGACCTCGGTACCCGGGACGTGCCGGCGCTACTGGAGGTGTGCGTGGTGACCGTCGGGTACGCGGTCGGCCCGTACGTGCTGACCCGGTACCTGTCGGACGTACCCGCTCTGGGCGTGGTGGCCGCGTCGCTGGGGCTGACCGCGATCGGCTACCTGCCCGTCGCGCTGGCGCAGCTGCCCCGGCACGTGCCGCCGGCGCGCGTGGTGGGTGCGGTCCTGGTGCTCGCGGTGCTCTGCACCACCATCGCGTTCCTGCTGTTCTTCGCGCTCATCGAGGAGGCGGGGCCGGTACGCGCCACGGTGATCACGTACATCAACCCGGCCGTGGCGGTGGCCCTGGGCGTGCTGCTGCTGCACGAGCCGTTCACCGCCGGCATCGGTATCGGCTTCGCGCTGGTGCTGGCCGGCTCGGTGCTGGCCACCCGCCGCTCCCCCGCGCGGCGCGGCGTGTCACCGGGTACGGTCGCCGCACCCGCGCCCGCCGCGGCCACCGAGCACTGACCCGGCTCAGCGCAGCCGTTCCCGCTTCTCGATCCACGCCTCCACGTCGTCCGCGAGGTACGCCGGGCCGCCGCCGACCGTACCGACCGGACGCGGGAAGGTGTCGTCCTCCATCGCGATCTCCCGGGCGGCGCTCTCCGGTACGCCCGCCATCGCGGCGATCTCCGCGTACCCGGCGAGCGGCGGCACCGCCGGCCGGTTCACCTGCTCCTCCAGGTCGGCCCAGGGCATCACGTGCACCTGTACCGGGTGCCCGGCCGCGTCCACGTGCTGGACCGCCTCGCGTACCGCCTGGAGCACGATGCCGGTGGCCAGGCGCAGCGTGTCCGCCTCCACGCGCAGCGAGACCGAGGTACGGCCGTGGTCGTCGTCCCCGGCGACCACGCCGGAGTACCGGGTCAGCCGCCCGGCCAGCGCGTCCTGCCGTGCCCGGTCCAGTACCGCGTCCAGCTCCACGTATCCGCTCCACGCCAGCACAGCCGCTCAGGTACCCGCGACTGCGCGGGATCACACTCCGGGCGCCCGGCCTCCGGCGGAAATGCCGACAGACTTCTGACATTTCTGCGCGCAAACCCACCCTGATCACGTGAGGGAGTGGGCCGGCGAACCGGTTTGCGGTACTGTAATTTCTCCGTCGAATTACCGAGGGTCGATGCAGAGGGAACTATCTGCTACGGGGAGCGACACAGGCAAAAAATTGTCAGGAACCTTTGGCAGATCGTACAGATCAGTAGCATCATGTTTCTTGACGGATGGCGATCAGATCAGGGGAACCATCATGGCGCGGAAAGTCGAAGTCAAACTCCTGGACGACACTGACGGCAGCACCGCCGATGAGACCGTGGCGTTCGGGTTGGACGGCAGCAACTACGAAATCGACCTCTCCCACAAGAATGCCGAGCGGCTGCGCTCGGACCTGGAGAAGTTTCTGCACGCCGCCCGGCGGGTGGGGCGGGGCGGGATTATGCCGGCCACCCGGCGCGGGCGGGGCACGCCTGGCGCGCCGGCCAAGTCGGACCGCGCGCAGAACCAGGCGATCCGCGATTGGGCCAAGCGCAAGGGGATCCAGTTGTCCGAGCGCGGGCGGATTCCGCGGAACGTGATAGAGCAGTACGAGAGCGAAGCGGGGCGTTGACCACGGGTCCGGGCGCTGTTACCGGGGAGGCGCCGGTACGGTGCCCGGACATCTCCAAGAGCCCCACTCCTACTCGAACAGTGAGTGGTCCTGCTGATCAGTTCGGCGGCGCGCCCGGCGCCTCGACTGTATGACGATCAGATCGACGATCGTGATCGCACCCAGTACCGCGAGGATCGTGCCGGGCAGCCAATAGCCGAGGGCGAACATCAGCCCGGCGAGTACCCCGCAGCACACCAGGCCAAATGCCGCCAGAACCAGCCGCAGGTTCAGCGCGCTGTACGGATGGTCGATCGTTCCCCGCGCGCGTTTCGGTTGCGCGCCCAGCCGCATCCGCATCACCCCTTCCCCCGGGCGCTATACCCGGGGCCGGTAGGGCGAACCGGAAACCGCACGACTTCTGTCGTACCCGTTGGCTAGGGTCGCCCCATGGCAGACGCGATCGTGGCCGAAGGGCTGGTGAAGACGTACGGGTCCGTGCACGCGCTGGACGGGCTCGACATCGCGGTACCGGAGGGGACGGTGCTGGGCCTGCTCGGTCCCAACGGCGCCGGGAAGACGACGTGCGTACGGATCCTGACCACGCTGCTGCGCCCGGACCGGGGCCGGGTCAGCGTCGGCGGCATCGACGTGCTCGCCCACCCCCAGCAGGTGCGCCGGATCATCGGGCTGTCGGGGCAGAACGCCGCCGTCGACGAGTACCTGACCGGTTTCGAGAACCTGGAGATGATCGGCCGCCTCTACCACCTCGGCAAGCGCCGGGCCCGGGAGCGGGCGGCCGAACTGGTGGAGCGGTTCTCGCTCACCGACGCGGCCAACCGGCCGGCGAAGACCTACTCGGGTGGCATGCGCCGCCGGCTCGACCTGGCCGGCGCGCTGGTCGCGGCGCCACCCATCATCTTCCTGGACGAGCCCACCACCGGGCTGGACCCGCGGGGCCGGCTGGGCATGTGGGAGGTGATCGCGGAGCGCGTCCGCGAGGGCACCACCCTGCTGCTCACCACGCAGTACCTGGAGGAGGCGGACCGGCTCGCCGACGACATCGTGGTCATCGACCACGGCGTGGCCATCGCGCACGGCCGGCCCAGCGAGCTCAAGCGCCAGGTCGGCGGCGAGCGGCTGGAGCTGGTGCTGGCCGACCGGGCCGAGTTGGACCCGGCGGTGGGCATCCTCAAGACGGTCGGCGCCGAGACGCCGGTGGTGGACGCCGACGCCCGCGAGGTCACGGTCGCCGTGGGGCGTGGCACCGCGGCCCTGGTGGAGGCGGTACGGCAGCTCGACGCGGCCGGCATCGAGCCGGTCGACATCAGCGTCCGGCGGCCCACCCTGGACGACGTGTTCATGAAGCTGACCGGGCGCACCGCCGCGGAGGACGGCGCGGCGGCCACAGGGAAGGGCAGGACGGCCACATGAGCGACATGGGCGGCGCGCTGGTCGACGGCTGGGTGGTGGCCAAGCGCAACCTGATCAAAATCAAGCGGGTACCGGACCTGCTGATCTTCTCGACGCTGCAGCCGATCATGTTCGTGCTGCTGTTCGCGTACGTGTTCGGGGGCGCGATCCACATCTCCGGGGTGAACTACCGCGAATATCTGATGGCGGGCATCTTCACCCAGACCGTGGCGTTCGGCTCCGGCATCACCGGCATCGGGCTCGCCGACGACCTGCAGAAGGGCGTGGTGGACCGGTTCCGCTCGCTGCCCATGTCGCGGGCCGCCGTACTGGTCGGGCGGACCACCTCCGACCTGCTCAACAACGTGCTCGTGGTGGCCGTGATGTCCGCCTGCGGGCTGCTCGTCGGGTGGCGGGTGCACACCAACCCGCTGAAGGTGGTGGCCGGCTTCCTGCTGCTGTTCGCGTTCGGGTACGCGATGAGCTGGATCTCCGCCGTGATCGGGCTGTCGGTCAAGAGCGTGGAGGTGGCGCAGAGCGCGGGGTTCATCTGGATGTTCCCGCTGACCTTCCTGTCCAACGCGTTCGTCGGCACCGACTCGCTGCCCGGCTGGCTGCGCCCGGTCGCCGACTGGAACCCGATCTCGTCGGTGGTGCTCGCCCTGCGCGACCTGTGGGGCAACGCGCCCTCCGGCCTCGCGCGCGGCGAGGGCTGGGCGCCGCGGCACGCGCGGGAGCTGGCGCTGCTGTGGATCGTGGTGATCCTGGTCGCGTTCGTACCCCTGGCCGTGCGCGCGTACCGGCGGGCCGCCTCACGGTGAGATTCCCCTAGGGACGATCTGTCATAGCGGGCGACGAAGCCCCTGCCTAAGGTCAGCGCATCACCCCACCGACCCACATGGGGGACACATGCGCTGTGCGGATCTGACCGGAACCTGGAGCGAACTGCGCGCGTGGTTCGACGCGAGGAACGTGCTCGTACTGCCCCGGCTGACCGGTAACTGGCCGGTGGTACAGCTCGACGGCGACCTGGCTCCGGACCGGCCGGCGACCGGTGCCGAGGTGGCTTCCGTGGTGGAGCGGCTGCGGCAGGTCGTCGACCGGTTCGCGGTTCCCGCCGTGTACGTCGGCACCGTGGCCGGCGAATCCGGCGCCGAACTCAGCGGAGTGACCATCCGCGTCATGGCCGGGGGGATCCTGCACGAACTGACCCTCACCGCCGCCTGGTACGCGGGGTACGACATCGACGTGGAACAGGTTCTCGTGCCGGTGGGGGGCTAGCCACACCCGTCGCCGGTGCGAGACGCCTGGCCGTCCAGCACCGGCGCCGCCTGGTCCGGGAGGCGCTGTGCGCGTACCTGGCCGGGCGGGCCGGATTCGACCTCGTCGGGCAGACCGCCGAGGTGGAGGCGCTGGGCGCCCTGTGCAGGCTGCGCCGCCCGGATGTGGCTCTGGTCGATGGGGAAACGCTCACCACCGACGGGATCCGGGTGCTGCGCGGCCTGTGCCAACAGTTTCCGGCAACCCGGCTGGTCGTCGTCTACGACAGGCTGACACCCGCCACGCTCCGGGAAGCGGTGGCGGCCGGGTTGGCCACGCTGGTACCCAGTGCCCGCGGGCTGCCCGGCCTGTTGCACGCGCTACGGGTGGACGGTCGCCCGGGCCAGCACGGCGCGCATGACGGATCGGCTCTCACCGAGCGGGAAGTCGAATTGATTTCACTGTTGGCTTCTGGGCACAGTGTCGGGGAAATGGCACAACTGTTGGGCATCAGCCCACATACCGTCGAGAACCGCAAGCGCCGTATGTACGTGAAACTGGGTGTGGGTAACCAGGCGCAGGCCCTGTCCCGGGCTACCTCCATCGGTCTGGTCGGTCCCGGCGGCAAGCCGCGGCAACGACCGGAGCCGGCACCGGGCCTGCGGTCCGGTGCACTCATCGTGGTGTGCGGCGGGCCGGGCACACCCCTCACCGAGGTGACCGGCGCGCTGCGCCGGCAGGGCCTGCGGTACCTCCACGTGTGCCACCCGGCGCAGGAGGCGTGGCCGCACGGCGGGGACCAGGCGGGTGAGCCGCCCGCCGTGTGGTCGGGGGTACCCGAGGACACCGAGGTCGCGGCGTGCGTACTGGTCGATCCCGGCCCGTACGAGTGGCTGGTCGCCGAGGACGTGGCCGCCCCGGTCGTGGTGTGTATGACCCAGCCCGACCTGTCCGACGTGGTCGACGCGCTGCTGCGCGGTACCCGGGCCATGGTGCGGGCCGCCGACGTGGCCGACCAGCTCGCCGCGGTCCTGGCCCTGGCCTGCCTCGGGTACGTGGCGATGCCGGCGGGGCACCTGGACGACCTGTCCGAGTGGCTGGGCATCCAGCTGGGCGGGCGGCCGGGCGGGGTACCCGAGCTGACGCCCCGGGAGCTGGACATCCTCAGCTCCATCGCGCACGGGCACTCGGTCCGGGAGACCGCCAACTCGCTGGGCATCGCGGTGAAGACCGTGGAGAACACGCAGGCGCGGCTGTTCCGCAAGCTGGGCGTACACAACCGGGCGGGGGCGCTGTCGATCGCGTACCGGCTGGGTCTGGTCGACGCGGGCCGCTGACCGCCGTCGTCAGGCGCGGTCCTCAGGCGACGGACTCGGCGAGCAGGTCGGCGGCGGCGACCTCGCGCAGGGGACGGGTGGCCGCGCGGTAGACCAGGGCCATGCCCACGATCTGGGCGAGGTGGTAGCTGGACGTCGGGTCGAGCCCCACCCACGCGGTCACCGCCGGGCTCAGCGCCTGCACCGCCCCGGCCGCACCGCTGGCCAGCACCCCGAGCAGCACCGGCCGGGCCAGCGGGTGCCGGTGCAGCGCCGCCCAGCCCCAGAGCACCAGGATGCACGCCATGGTGAGGCTCTCGCAGCTCAGGATCGCCGCGATGCCCGCGTGCCCGGTCAGCGCGAGCACCGCGTACGCGATCAGGCCGAGCGAGCGCAGCAGCCAGAACGCGCGTGCCCGGCCCGGGCCCAGCACCTCGGCGACCGTGGCCGCCAGCAGGTAGGAGATGGCCACGACCACCATCGCGCTGATGATCGTCCAGCTCAAGTCCCCCCAGCGCGGCCAGCGCACGATCACGCCGTGGTGCACCGCACCGGCCAGCGCCGCCGTGCCGGCCCACCAGAAGGACGCCTCCCAGTGCCGGTGCGCCAGCCGCGCCCGGTGCAGCCGGACGGCCAGCACCAGCACCACGATGCCGAGGGCGAGGTCGGTCAGCGATTCGGCGGGTTGCACGAGCACCTCTGCACCGTACCCCGGTACCGACTTGCCGGCCGGCCACTGATCCAGTAGGCAGGTAGATATCTCGATGGAACTCCGCCGGGAGGCGTCATGCTGGCACGCCGCACGACCGCCCTGTCCGTTCTCGCCGTCGCAGTCCTGCTCGCTCCCCAGGCCG
>DATEJJ010001090.1:0-4857 GCA_035278125.1 Rugosimonospora sp. | reverse complement strand
GGGAGAACGGCCCGCGCCCGTGGGGGCTGCGCGACCTGCTGATCGGTACCGTCGCCGCGCTGGTGGTGGTGGCCGCCGCCGCGTCCCTTACCCGCGGCCCCGGCGGTGATCCGCACCCGCCACCCAGTCCGGCCCCGGTGGCCAGCGACAGCCTCCTGCCGTCCCCGACGCTGGCCTCGGCGCCGATCGGCGCGGCGCAGGAGTCCGACTCCCCCGCCGCCACCGAGCGGGCCGCCGTGGTGCTGCCGTCGCAGGCTCCCGGCGGGCCCCGGTACGGCAGCAACGTCGACGTCGCCGAGGCGGTACCGCCGCCGTTCCAGCAGCCCGGGCAGTTGCCGGTACGCCCGACCGGTACGCCGGTCACCGCGGCCGGCGGCACGTACGGGCTGCCCGACGCGAACTCGACCGGCGGCGACTGGTTCCTCAAGCGCCGCGGCGACAACGTCACGATGCAGGGCACCGGGTACCTCCGGGTGTTCTGGGGCATCTTCTTCGCCGACGGGCGGGTCGCCACCATGACGATGCCGACCTGGACCGGGCTGTCGGGCCGGCTGTTCCACGTCGCGTCCGGTGGCGGGCACCGGATGGACGACGCGCGCCCGGCGACCGCCGGCGTGCAGCCGGGCCAGACCTGGATGGGCAGCCCGGGCACCGGGTTCGACCGGCTGCCGGGCGGCGCCCAGCAGATGTGGGGCTTCGAGTACTACTACCTCGACGGCCAGGTCACCCTGCACAACAACGAGTGGAACACGGACTACGACCTGGCCGTGCAGCCCGAGTCGGCCGGCGACATCAGCACCGAGCTGGGCACCCGCCCGGGTACCGACTACGACTACGTGCGGTACGGCCTGGTGCGGGACACCGGTACCGACGGCGCGCCGGTGCCGCAGTACGTCACCCGGGCCACGCCCGCCGACCCCACCACGGTCGCGCAGCACTCGCAGGTCTGACCGCGCATAGCCCGCCCCGGCGCGGGGATCTACCGGCCATGGCGGATCGCGTGATGGTCTTCGCACCGGCGCCCGTGCTGACCGTCACCATCGAACGGCAGGCCGGCGCGGTGGAGCTGCACGTACACCCCGGCGGCCAGGGCGTCTGGCAGGCACGGATGATCCTGTCGCTGGGGGTACCGGTGACCCTGTGCGCGGCGATGGGCGGCGAGGTCGGCGGGGTGCTCGGCAAGCTGCTCGCCGAGGAGGACGCCAGCCTGCGCGCGGTGCACCGGGGCGCGGGCAGCGGCTGGTACGTGCACGACCGGCGCAGCGGCAGCCGGGCCGAGATCGCCGCCGACCCGGGCGCGCCGATGGGCCGGCACGACCTGGACGAGCTGTACAACGTCGCGCTCGCCGAGGGGCTGCGCTCGCAGGTCAGCGTGCTCAGCGGCCCGGCCCACCCGTCGGTCGTCGCCCCCGACGTGTACCGGCGGCTGGCCGCCGACCTGACCGGCAACGGCGGGCAGGTGGTGGCCGACCTGTGCGGTGACCACCTGGACGCGGTGCTGGCCGGCGGGGTGACCGTGCTGAAGGTGAGCCACGAGCAGCTGATCGAGGACGGCCGGGCGGGCAGCGACGCGGTACCCGAGCTGGCCGCCGCCGGGCAGCGGCTGCGCGCGGCCGGTGCCGCCACCGTACTGGTGAGCCGGGCCGACCAGCCGGCGCTGGCCCTGCTGGAGGACCGGGTGCTGGAGGTGGCCGTGCCCCGGCTGCAGGTGGCCGAGCCGCGCGGGGCGGGTGACTCGATGAGCGCCGGGGTGGCGGCGGTACTGGCCCGGGGTGGCGGGCTGACCGAGGCCATCTGTACCGGCGCCGCGGCCGGGGCGCTGAACGTCACCCGGCACGGGCTGGGTACCGGCCGGCTGGAGGCGGTCCGGGAGCTGACCGCCCGGGTCCGGCTGACCCCGCTGGACCCGGCGGGCGCGTAGTGCCACCAAGGGAAGGCGTGGGGGGTGCTCGCCTACGCCACAACCCGGCTCCGGCTGCGCTCCCCCGGGCGCTGGTCACCAACGACGACGGCTGGTCCGCCCCGGGGATCCGGGCGCTGGCCATCGCGGTCCGCGCGGCCGGCTGGAGCCTGGTGGTCGCCGCACCGCATCGGGAGAGCAGCGGGATCAGTGCCGCGCTGACCGCGGTCACCGACCAGGGCCGGATCGTGGTGGACCGGGTGGCGCTGGCCGGGCTGGACGGGGTACCGGCGTTCCGGGTGGCCGCCTCCCCGGCGTACATCGCGGTGCTGGCCGGGCTGGGCTCGTTCGGGCCGCCGCCGGACGTGGTGCTGTCCGGGATCAACCGGGGCGCCAACGCCGGCCACGCGGTCATGCACTCCGGTACCGTCGGCGCCACCCTCGTCGCCGCGAACAACGGGGTACGCGCGATGGCCGTCTCGCTGGACGTGCTGTCCCCGGCCGCGGGTAGCAGCGCCAGCGGCGGCGCCGCGATCGCCGCGCTGGACACGGTGGACGACGAGGCGCGCCACTGGACCACCGCCGCCGGGTACGCCCGCCGCCTGCTCCCCGCGCTGCTGGAGGTGCCGGCCGGTACCGTACTCAACCTGAACGTGCCGGACCTGCCCGAGCACGAGGTACGCGGGTTGCGCCAGGCAACCCTCGCCCCGTTCGGGCAGACCCAGCTCGCGCTCGCCGAGACCGGCGCGGACTTCGTGCGGGTGGCGATCGAGGAGAACGGCGCCCGCCAGGAACCCGGCACCGACCTGGCTTTCCTCGCGCAAGGGTACGCGTCGGTAAGCCCGATCCGGCCGGTGAGCGACGCCACGGACGTCGTGCTGAGCCTGGCATGACCGCCTCGCGTACCCTCACCGCCATGGATGCGGATGTCATCGTCGTCGGCGCCGGCCTGGCCGGGCTGGTCGCCACCGCCGAGCTGGCCGACGCCGGGCGACGGGTGCTGCTGCTGGACCAGGAGCCCGAGCAGAGCCTGGGCGGCCAGGCGTTCTGGTCCTTCGGCGGGCTGTTCCTGGTGGACTCGCCGGAGCAGCGCCGGCTGGGCATCCGCGACTCGGTCGAACTGGCCTGGCAGGACTGGCAGGGCAGCGCCGCGTTCGACCGGCCCGAGGACCACTGGCCCCGGCAGTGGGCGCGGGCGTACGTCGAGTTCGCCGCCGGCGAGAAGCGGTCCTGGCTGCGCGCCATGGGCCACCGGCTGTTCCCGGTGGTCGGCTGGGCGGAGCGCGGCGACGGCCGGGCCGACGGGCACGGCAACTCGGTGCCGCGCTTCCACATCACCTGGGGTACCGGGCCGGGCTTGGTCGAGCCGTTCGCCCGCCGGGTCCGCGTCGGCGCCGCGCGGGGCCTGGTGGACCTGCGCTTCCGGCACCGGGTGGACGGTCTGGTCAGCACCGCCGGCGCGGTGACCGGGGTACGCGGCACGGTGCTGGAGCCGGACGCGGCACCGCGCGGGCACGCCACCTCGCGAGTCGAGGTGAACGGCTTCGAGCTGTCCGCGGCGGCGGTCATCGTCACCTCCGGCGGCATCGGCGGCAACCACGATCTGGTACGCCGGTCCTGGCCGGAGCGGCTGGGTGCGCCGCCCGCGCGGATGGTGGCGGGCGTACCGGCCTATGTGGACGGTCGGATGCTGGGCATCACCCAGGAGGCGGGCGGCAACGTCATCAACCCGGACCGGATGTGGCACTACACCGAGGGGCTGCGCAACTGGGACCCGATCTGGCCCAACCACGGCATCCGCATCCTGCCCGGCCCGTCCCCGCTCTGGCTGGACGCCCGCGGGCAGCGGCTCCCCGCCCCGCTGTTCCCCGGCTTCGACACCCTCGGCACCCTGCGGTACCTGATGGGCACCGGGTACGACTACAGCTGGTTCGTGCTCACCCAGAAGATCATCGAGAAGGAGTTCGCGCTCTCCGGCTCGGAGCAGAACCCGGACCTGACCGGGCGCAGCGTGCGCCAGGTGCTGCGCCGGGTACGCCCGGGTGCGCCCGCGCCGGTCGAGGCGTTCAAGCGCAACGGGGCGGACTTCGTGGTCGCCACCACGCTGCCCGAACTGGTGGACGGGATGAACAAGCTGGCCGCCGAGGCCGGCGGCCCGGCACTGGACGCCGCCGAGGTGGCGCGCGTGGTCGTGGCCCGGGACCGGGAGGTGGGCAACCCGTTCACCAAGGACGCGCAGTTGACCGCGGTACGCGGGGCGCGGCGGTACCGGGCGGACCGGCTGACCCGGGTCGCGGCGCCGCACCGGCTGCTCGACCCGGCGGCCGGCCCGCTGATCGCGGTACGGCTGAACATCCTGACCCGCAAGACCCTGGGCGGGCTGGAGACCGACCTGTCCGGCCGGGTACTGCGCCCCGGCGGCGAGCCGCTGCCCGGCCTGTACGCGGCCGGCGAGGTGGCCGGGTTCGGCGGCGGCGGGATGCACGGGTACAACTCGCTGGAGGGCACGTTCCTCGGCGGCTGCCTGTTCTCCGGGCGCACCGCGGGCCGGGCGGTGGCCGCGACCGTCCGCTGAGGACAGTCACAGGTGGATAGTCGCTGATGGACGGTCGTGAGTGGACGGTGCGTCAGCGGCCGGCGACCAGCAGGCGCCGGGCGAGCAGCATCAGCACCGCGGCGGCCAGCATCGCCACCGACGCCACCGACCAGGCGCGCGGGTAGCCCAGGTGCGCGGCCATCGGGCCGAACGTCAACGGGCCCAGGCAACCGCCGGCGTACACCCCGGTCTGGGTGATGGAGGTGGCCGCGGCCGGAGCGGCCGGGTTGAGCTGGACCACCGCGAAGTTCATCAGCCCCGGCCAGGCCCAGCCCAGGCCGAAACCGAGCAGCACCCCGGACACCAGCGCGACCGAGCCGGGCACGGCGAGCAGCGCCAGCCCGACCGCGCCCACCGTGAG
>DATEJJ010001089.1:0-7522 GCA_035278125.1 Rugosimonospora sp. | reverse complement strand
TGGCGCAGGCCGTCGCCGTGGTGCGCGAGGACCGGCCGGGCGACCGGCGCCTGGTGGGCTACGTGGTGCCGGAGGGTCCGGTGGACCCGGTGGAGCTCCGTGCCTTCGCGGCGGCGCGGCTGCCGGAGTACATGCTGCCGGCGACGGTGGTACCGGTCGCGGCGCTGCCGTTGACCGGCAACGGCAAGCTCGACCGGCGCGCGCTGCCGGCGCCGGAGTACGCGTCCACCGCGCCCACGCCACCGTCCACCCGCACCGAAGAGGTCCTCTGTGGACTGTTCGGCGCGGTGCTCGGAGTGGACAGTCCCGGCGTCGACGACAGCTTCTTCCGGCTCGGCGGCGACAGCCTGCTGGCCACCCGGCTGGTCAGCCAGGTGCGGGCGGCGCTGGGCGTGGACGTCACCATCCGGATGCTGTTCGAGTCGCCGACCGTCGCGGAACTGGCCCGGCGCCTGGAGGTCGCGGGCGCGTCCGGTACGCGGCCACCGTTGCGCCCGGTGCTGCCGCGCCCGCAGCCGGCGCCGCTGTCCTCGGCCCAGGCGCGGCTGTGGTTCCTGTACCGGCTGGAGGGTCCCAGCCCGACCTACAACATGCCCTTCGCGGTACGCCTGACCGGCCGGTTGGACTCCGACGCGCTGCGCGCCGCGCTCGCCGACGTGGTGGACCGGCACGAGGTGCTGCGTACCGTCTACCCGGAGCACGACGGCACCGCGTGGCAGCACGTCCTGCCCCCGGACCAGGCGCCACCCGCGTGGCAGGCACACCCGGCGTACCCGCCCGGGGCGGTGCGCGAGGCCGCGCGGTACCCGTTCGACCTGGCCACCGAGCCACCGGTGCGCGCCCACCTGTTCACAGTGGACACTCAGGAGCACGTGCTGCTGGTGGTGACGCACCACATCGCGGCGGACGGCTGGTCCGCCGGGCCGCTGCTGCGGGACCTGGCCGCGGCGTACACCGCCCGGCTGCACGGGCAGTCCCCGGCGTGGCCGCCGCTGCCGGTCCAGTACGCGGACTACGCGCTCTGGCACCGGGAACTGCTCGGCGACCCGGCCGACGCGAGCAGCCTGGTCAGCACCCAGACGGCGTACTGGCGGCGGACCCTGGCCGGCCTGCCGGACCGGATCGACCTGCCGCTGGACCGGCCGCACCCGGAGCGGGCCACGTACCGCGGCGACGCGCTGCCGGTGCGCTGGGACGCCGCGCTGCACCAGGCGGTGACCCGGCTGGCGCAGACCGGCGGGGCGACCGCGTTCATGGTGGTACACGCGGCGCTGGCGGCCCTGCTGACCCGGCTCGGCGCGGGTACCGACATCCCGATCGGGGTACCGGTGGCCGGCCGTACCGACGCGGCCACCGAGGAGGTCGCCGGGCTGTTCGTGAACACGCTGGCGCTGCGGGTGGACACCTCGGGCGACCCGACGTTCCGGGCGCTGCTGGCCCGGGTACGCCAGGTCAGCCTGGACGCGCACGCGCACCAGGACGTGCCGTTCGAGCACCTGGTGGCGGCCGTGAACCCGGCCCGGTCGCTGGCGTACCACCCGGTCTTCCAGACGCTGCTCGGGTGGCAGACCCGGCCGGCCGGCATGGAGCTGCCCGGCCTGTCCGGCGAGATCCTGCCGGTGAGCACGGGCACCTCCCGGATGGACCTGTCCTTCGCGCTGACCGAGCACCCCGCCGGGGTCGAGGGCATCGTGGAGTACAACACCGACGTCCTCGACCGGTCCACTGTGGAGGGTCTGGTGGGCCGGCTGGAGCGGTTGCTGCGCGCGGTGACCGCCGAGCCTGACCTGCGACTCAGCGCGGTCGAGCTGCTCACCGCGGAGGAGCGGCAGCGCGTCCTGGTGGACTGGAAAGGCAGGCCGTTCCCGGGCAGCGGGCGGCTGGTACCCGACCTGTTCGCCGACCAGGCGTGGCGCACGCCGGAGGCGACCGCGCTGATCAGCGGGGACCGGTCGGTCAGCTACGCGGGGCTGGACGAGGCCGCGAACAAGCTGGCCCGGCGGCTGATCACCGCGGGCATCGGCCCGGAGCGCACGGTGGCGCTCGCGCTGCCCCGCTCCATCGAACTCATCGTCGCCATGCTGGCCGTGCTGAAGGCCGGCGGCGCGTACCTCGCCATCGATCCGGCGCTGCCGGACGCGCGGGTGTCCATGCTGCTCGCCGACGCCCGGCCCACGCTCATGCTCGCCGTCGCGGAGACCGCGGCCATGGCGGACGCGGGCGCGACACCCATGCTGCGGCTGGACGCGCCGGGCCTGATCGCCGACCTCGCCACCGTGCCGGGCGTCGCGGTCACCGACACGGACCGGCACACCCCGCTGCGCGGGGGCCACCCGGCGTACCTCATCTACACCTCGGGCTCGACCGGCACGCCGAAGGGCGTCACCATCACGCACGCCGGCTTCCCGGCGGCGGTACGGGCCAATGTGGACACTCTTGACATCACGCCGGCCAGCCGGGTGCTCCAGTTCGCCTCGTCCGCCTTTGACGCGTCCATCTGGGAGAGCTTCGCCGCGCTGCTGGCCGGTGCGGCGCTGGTGATACCCACCGAGCACACGCTGGCCGGGGAGAGTCTCGCCGCCGTGCTTGACCGCTACGGTGTCACGCACGTGCTGGTGCCGCCGGCGGCGCTGGACGGCATGCCGGTGCCGCGTACGCTGACCCACCTCACCGTCGCGGGCGAGGCCATGCCCACCCACGTGATCCCGGAGTGGGCGCCGCATCTGGGGCTCTACAACGCCTACGGGCCGACCGAAATCACCATCTGCGCGACCATGGCCGGCCCGCTGGGCGTCGGCGACACACCCACCATCGGGTACCCGGTGCGCGGCATCGAGCTGTACGTGCTGGACCCGGCGCTGCGTCCGGTACCGCCGGGGGTACCCGGGGAGCTGTACATCGGCGGGGCGGGACTGGCGCGCGGGTACCACCGGCGGTTCGCGCTGACCGCCGCGCGCTTCGTGGCCAACCCCTTCGGCGCGTCCGGCACCCGCATGTACCGCTCGGGTGACCTGGTCCGCTGGCGGCCGGACGGGCAGCTGGACTTCCTCGGGCGCACCGACGACCAGGTGAAGATCCGGGGCCACCGCATCGAGCCGGGCGAGGTCACCGCCGTGCTGCGCGACTACCCGGGCATCATCCAGGTGGCCGTCGTGGTGCGCGAGGACCAGCCGGGGGACAAGCGG
Organism: Rugosimonospora sp.; assembly: GCA_035278125.1. Classification (GTDB taxonomy): domain Bacteria; phylum Actinomycetota; class Actinomycetes; order Mycobacteriales; family Micromonosporaceae; genus DATEJJ01. The sequence continues at coordinate 4,337 of DATEJJ010001089.1, read as the reverse complement.
CTCGTCGCCTACCTCGTGGCCACCGGTGATCTCGAACCTGCGGACGTGCGCGCGTACGCCGCGGAGCGGCTGCCCCGGTACATGGTGCCGGTCGCGCTGGTCACCATGGACAGTCTGCCGCTGACCGCCAGCGGCAAGCTCGACCGCAACGCCCTGCCCGAGCCGGACTACGGCCCGGTGGAGGAGTCCCGGGAGGCGCGCGACTCGATCGAGGTCACGCTGTGCCGCATCGTGGCCGAGGCGATCGGCTGCGAGCGGGTGGGCATCGACGACAACTTCTTCGACCTCGGCGGCGACAGCATCGGGGCGACCCGGGTGGCCAGCCGGGTGCGCGCCGCGCTGGGCGTGGACGTGCCCGTGCGGGCGCTGTTCGAGGCGCCGACCGTGGCGGAGCTGGTCGGGCAGGTGCGGCAGGCGATGGCGGCGGCACCGGTCCGGCCCGCGCTGCACCCGGTCGCCGCGCTGCCGGAGCGGGTACCGCTGTCGTACGCGCAGGCGCGGCTGTGGTTCCTGTACCGGCTGTCCGGGCCGAGCCCGACGTACAACATCGCCATGGCGGTACGGCTGGACGGGCGGTTGGACGCGGCGGCCCTGGAGACGGCCCTGGCCGACCTGGCCGAGCGGCACGCGACCCTGCGCACCGTGTACCCCGAAGCGGGCGGGGTCGGGTACCAGCGGGTCCTCGCCCCGGCGGAGGCCCGGCCGGTACTGCACCGGCAGCGGATCGACCCGGCCGAGCTGGACCGGGCGCTGCGCGGCGCGGCCCGCCACGAGTTCGAGCTGGCCACCGAGCCGCCGCTGCGCACCATCCTGTATACAGTGGACGATGCCACCCAGGTGTTACTGGTCGTGCTGCACCACATCGCCGCGGACGGCTGGTCCACGGGTCCACTGTGGATCGACCTCGGCACCGCGTACGCCGCGCGGCTGCACGGTGCCGCGCCGTCCTGGGCGCCGCTGCCGGTGCGGTACGCGGACTACGCGCTGTGGCAGCGGGACCTGCTCGGCGACCCGGCCGACGGGAACAGCCTCATCGCGGCGCAGACCGCGTTCTGGCGCGGCGAGCTGGCCGGCCTGCCGGAGCGGGTACCGCTGCCGCTGGACCGGCCGCACCCGGCGGAGTCGACGCACCGCGGGGACGTGCTCTCCTTCCGCTGGCCGGCCGCGCTGACCGCGGCGCTGGACGGGCTGGCCCGGGAGCACCGGGCGACCATGTTCATGGTGCTCTGCGCCTCGCTCGCCGCGGTACTGGGCCGCTCCGGCGCGGGCGAGGACATCCCGATCGGTACCCCCGTCGCCGGGCGCACCGACGCGGCCACCGAGGGGCTGGCTGGGCTGTTCGTGAACACGCTCGTGCTGCGCGTGGACACCTCCGGCGACCCCACGTTCCCGGAGCTGCTGGCCCGGGTGCGGGACCGCAGCCTGGCCGCGTACGCGCACGCGGACGTGCCGTTCGAGCACCTGGTCAGCGCGCTCAACCCGGACCGTTCGCTGGCCTACCACCCGCTGGTACAGACCCTGCTGGCCTGGTACGAGGTGCCGGCCGTGGACGCCGGGCTGGCCGGCCTGCGTGGCGAGGTGGTACCCACGTCTACCGGTACCGCGCGGATGGACCTGTCCATCTCGGTCCGGCCGGAGGCGGGCTGCCTGGCCGGGACGGTGGAGTACAGCACCGACGTGTTCGACCGGTCCACCGTGTCGGACCTGCTGAACCGGTGGGAGCGGCTGCTGCACTCGGTGGCGGAGCGCCCTGACTCGGCGCTCAGCGCGATCGAGCTGCTGTCCACAGTGGAGATCGTGCGCATCCTCAGCGACTGGAGCGCGCCGTCCACTGTGGAGGTGCTGCCGGAGCTGTTCGCCGCGCAGGTGGTGCGCACGCCGGACGCGGTCGCGCTGGTCTACGAGGACAGCCGGCTGCGCTACGCCGACCTCGACGCCCGGGCGAACCGGCTGGCCCGCCGGCTGATCGCCGCCGGGGCCGGGCCGGAACGCGTGGTGGCGCTCGCCCTGCCGCGCTCGGTCGAGCAGATCGTCGCGATCCTCGCGGTGCTCAAGTCCGGTGCGGCGTACCTGCCGCTGGACCCGGAGCAGCCGGCCCAGCGCACCGCCTTCGCGCTCGCCGACACCGGCAGCGTCCTGCTGCTGAGCACCACGCCGTACGCCGCCGGCCTGCCCACCGGCCCGGTACCGGTGCTGCTGCTGGACGCCCCGGACACGGCCGCCGAGGTGACCGGGTACCCGGCGCACCAGATCAGCCACCTGGACCGCGGGGTACGGCTGGACCCGCGGCACCCGGCGTACATCATCTACACCTCCGGCTCCACCGGTACCCCGAAGGGCGTGGTCGTCACGCACGGGGGCGTGGCCCGGCTGTTCCGCGCCGGCGGCCGGTACGCGTTCCACGGCGACGACGTGTGGACGCTGTTCCACTCGTACACCTTCGACTTCTCCGTCTGGGAGATGTGGGGTGCGCTGCTGCACGGCGGCCGGCTGGTGGTGGTACCGCGGTCCGCGACCCGGGCACCGGAGGAGTTCCTGCGGCTGCTCGTCGACGAGCAGGTGACCGTGCTGTGCCAGACGCCGGCCGCGTTCGACTGGCTCTGCCGGGTCGCCCGGGAGCAGCCGGAGCTGGCGGCCCGGCTGGTGGTGCGGTCGGTGATGGTGGGCGCGGAGACGGTACCGCCCGGGCTGCTGGACGAGTGGGCCGCCGGGCGCGAGATGCTCAACGTGTACGGCCCCACCGAGACCACGGTGTACGCCACCATGAGCGACCCGCACCGGGGACCGGCGGCGCCGCCGATCGGACGGCCGTTCACCGCCACCCAGGTGTATGTCCTCGATGGACGGTTGCGGCCGGTACCGCCGGGGATCCCGGGCGAGCTGTACGTGGCCGGGCCGGGTGTCGCCCGCGGCTACCACGGCCGCCCGACGCTGACCGCGCAGCGGTTCGTGGCCAACCCGTTCGGCCCGGCCGGTGAGCGCTTGTACCGCACCGGCGACGTGGCCCGGTGGCGCCGCGACGGGCAGCTGGAGTATCTGGGGCGCGCCGACGAACAGGTCAAGGTGCGCGGGTACCGGATCGAGCCGGGCGAGATCGCCGCGGTGCTGCGTACCCACGAGAATGTCGCGCAGGCGGCCGTGGTCGTCCGCGAGGACCGCCCCGGGGACCGGCGCCTGGTCGGCTACCTGGTGCTCGACGGCGCCGCCGACCTGGCGGAGATCCGGGCGCACGCGCAGTCCCGGCTGCCGCACTACATGGTCCCGGCCGCACTGGTCACAGTGGACAGCCTGCCGGTGACCGCGCACGGGAAGCTGGACCGCCGGGCGCTGCCGGTGCCCGACTACGCGCCGGTCGCGTCGCGCGCGCCGGCCAGCTCGGCCGAGCAGGTGCTGTGCGACGCGTTCGGCGCCGTGCTCGGGGTCGGCGCGGTCGGCGCCGAGGACAGCTTCTTCGAACTGGGCGGGGACAGCATCCTGGCGATGCAGGTGGTGAGCAGGGTCCGGGACGCGGGCGTGACGATCACCCCGCGCGACGTGTTCGCCGCGCGTACCCCGGCCGCATTGGCCGCCCTCGCGGGCGCGGACCTCGCGGCGGCCGCCACCGCCGCGAGCCCGCCCGACCGGCCGCTCGTCCGGCTGACCGAGGAGGAGCGCCTGCTGCTGGAGGCGGCGCACCAGCCGGACGGCCGGCTGCTGGACGTGTGGCCGCTGACCCCGCTGCAGCAGGGCCTGCTGTTCCACGCGCTGTACGACGCCGCGGGCGACGCGTACACCGTGCAGCTCGCGCTGGACCTGGAGGGGCCGCTGGACCCGCACGCACTGCGTACCGCCGCGCAGGCGCTGCTGGACCGGCACGCCAACCTCCGGGTGGCGTTCGTGGTCGACGGCGTACCCGAGCCGGTGCAGGTGGTGCCGGACCGGGCCGAGCTGCCCTGGCGCCGGGTCGACCTGCGCGGGGTGGCGCCGGAGCACCAGGAGGAGCGGCTGGACCTGGTGATGGCGGACGAGCGCGGCATGGCCTTCGACGTCACCCGCGCGCCGCTCATCCGGATGGCGCTGGTGGTGCTGGCCGCCGACCGGCACCGGCTGCTCATCACCAACCACCACCTGCTGCTGGACGGCTGGTCCATGCCGCTGCTGCTGGACGACCTGCTCACCGGGTACCTCGCGATCCGCGACGGCGCGGCCGCGACGCCGGTGGTCCGGCCCAGCTACCGCGGCTACCTGGCCTGGCTCGGCGAGCAGGACCGGACCGTGGCGCTGGACGCGTGGCGGGCGGAGCTGGCCGGGCTGGACGAGCCGACGCTCGTGGCCACCGGTGCCGCCGCCAGCCGGAC
>DATEJJ010001088.1:0-4527 GCA_035278125.1 Rugosimonospora sp. | reverse complement strand
GCTATGGCTCGATACCACCCACCAGAGCCCCACCGAGACGGTTGACGAGATCCTCGCCCGCGGCTGGGCAGAGGCCAGACTCCCGGGACAGCCCGAATGAACCAGGTATTCAGACAGTTCCGATATCCGACGTCGCCAGAGCATGTCAGTCGAAGCCACGTAGAAGACGCCTGGGTCAAGGCCGGCGACCGCGCCGCCGCCCGGTGGGGAGGTCAGCAGCCGTGAAATGGAACCTACGCCTGGTCGCGGCGCAACGCGAGATCTGGAAAGCCTCACAGCTGCAACAGATGTTCGCCGATGCCGGCCTGGTGGTTAGCGCCGGGAAGATGTCACACCTGTGGTCCGGGCAACCGGTCACGATCCGGTTGGCGGACCTCGACATCATCTGCGCGGTGCTGGACTGCGCACCCAACGACCTGCTGGTACGCGACCCGAACGCCGCCCGCCGCCCCACCGACCGGGACACGGTGCTGGACCAGGCCGTCGGCCACACCGGGCCCACAGAGATCCGCCGCAAGCCAGGCCGCTCTGGGCCACCGGTATGAGCACGGTCGGGCTGCCGCCCCGCAAGCGGGGGCGCCGGGCACCACTGCCGGCCGACAGTTGCCGGCAGTGCCTGGCCTGGGGCCATCACGGCGGCTGCTGCCGGGCGTGCGAGAACTTCGCCGCCGCGTACCCGGCCGGGTCGTGCCGGACGTGCACACGGGTCGTGCCGGTCAAGGCCGGAGTCTGCCGGCTGTGTCACAAGCAGGCCACGCTGATCGCCGGCCCGCACAACAAGACCCGGGTGGACCTGTCAGTGGCCGCGCGCACCGGGCACCAGCTGTTCTTCGCCGACATGGCCCGCTCGGTCAGCCTGCCCCGCGCCCGAACCGACCCGCACCCACACGACTCGAGTGCGCCGTCGCGGCCGCTGCTACGGGTGGTCGCGCCGGCGTGGTGGCAGCCACCGCTGTTCGACCTGCCACCGGACCTGCGCCGGGTCAGCAGCCTGGACCCGCCCCACGACCCTGGTCTGGCCGCGGTGATACTGGCCCGCGCCGAGAGCATGGCCGAACTACGGGGCTGGAACGCCCGAACTCTCGGTCAGGTCCGTCGCGGGCTGCGGATCCTCGCTGCCGCGCACCAACGCGACGAACCCATCAAGGCGACCACGGTGCAACAGCTGACCTCGATGCGGTTGTCCGCGTTGCGCGTGCACGAGGTCCTGGCCGATCTCGGCCTTGTCGTGGAGGACCGCCCCGACTCGCTGGACGTCTTCCTCGACCAGCAGCTGGCTGCACTGCCCACCCAGATCCGCGCCGAAGCTCACGCCTGGCTTGACGTCCTGCGGCACGGCGACGACCGCCGCCGGCCCCGGGCACGGCCCACCATCACCACCCGGCTCTACCTGACCCTGCCGTTTCTCGCTCAATGCGCCCAGCGATACGCCACCCTGCGACAGGTCACCCGGGACGACATCATCACCTGGCTGGCTGACCACACCTCGCGCGCCCAGGCCGCCTCCGCACTGCGCAGCTTGTTCGGCGTCCTCAAACAGAAGAAGATGCTCTTCGCCAACCCGACCCGCTCTATCCACACTGGACGGATCACGGCCACCATCCCCACGCCCATCCCGGCCCAGGACCGACGATCCACCAGCGATGCCGCGCGTGACAGTACCGTCCTGCGCGTCATCATCGCGCTGGCCGGCATCCAGGCCCTGCACCCGCACCAGATCCGCACGCTACACCTGTCCGACGTTGACCTGCCCAACCGGCGGCTGCGCACCGGCGACACCGACCGGCCACTGGACGAACACACCGCCGCAGCCATCGGCGACTACCTCGCCCACCGCCGCAGCCGCTGGCCCCGCACCGCCAACCCACACCTGCTGGTCACCCGCCGCAGCGCGCACGGCACCGAACCGGTCGGCTCGTACTGGCTCATCAAGCAACTCCGCGGTCTACCAGTCACCATCCGGCAGATGCGCGAGGACCGCGTGATCGACGATGGCATCGCCACCGGCGCCGACCCCCTCCACCTCGCCGCCATGTTCAACATCAGCGCCCACACCGCCGTGCGCTACGCCACCGCCGCCAACGACATCCTCACCGTCACACGCCATGGCGAACCCACGCCCCCGACCCGCCCGCAGGGCACCACCAAGCCGTGAGTTGGCCCGACTATGCCGTCAGAATTCGCGAACCCACGGAAGATCCAGTTCGACGCGTTCTACTGCCAGCCGGGCAAGGAAGGCGCGCACGAGAAGGGTGGAGTGGAAGGCGAGGTCGGCCGGTTCCGCCGCCGCTGGTTCGTCCCCGTGCCCGAGGTGGCCGGCCTGGCCGAGCTCAACGAACGGCTGGCCGCCGCCGACGATGCCGAAAACGCCCGGCACGTGGACGGGCGGGCGGCCAGCATCGGCGCGGACTTCGCCGCCGAGACGCCGGCGCTGCTGCCGCTACCCGCGGAAGCGTTCGACTGCGCCTTGTCGCTGTCGCCCCGGGTGGACCGCTACGCGCGGATCGCGGTGCGGCAGTGTCACTACTCGGTACCGGCCCGGCTGATCGGCCGGCATGTGCGGGTCCGGTTGTCCGCCTCGGTGGTGGAGGTCTTCGACGGCACCCGGCCGGTGGCCACCCATCCCCGGTTGGTCACCCGCGGCGGCGAGCACCTGGTGCTGGACCACTACCTGGAGATCCTGGCCGGCAAGCCCGGCGCGCTACCCGGCTCCACCCCCCTCGCGCAGGCGCGTCGGGATGGGTCGTTCACCGCCGTGCACGAGGCGTTCTGGGCCGCCGCCCGCGCCAAACACGGCGACACCGCCGGCACCCGCGCCCTGATCGAGGTGCTGCTGCTGCACCGCCGGCTGCCCCGCGCCCAGGTGCTCGTCGGCATCACCGCCGCCCTGCACGCCGGGTCGGTCAGCGCCGACGTGGTCGCGATCGAGGCCCGCAAGGCCGCCACCCTACCTGACTCCACAGTGGACAAGGTGAGGTCCAAGGGTAGCCGAAACCCAGTGACGCCACGGCGTTCGGCGGCGCGGCTGGTGACTCTGCCCGCGCGGCGCAATGCCCAGCAGCTACCCGCTGACACCCGTTCTGCGCCGTCGGTGGCCGACTACGACCAGCTGCTGACCGCGACCACCACCGGCTCCAGGAGGAGAACATGAGCACCCGCACCGCCAACCGTGACCAGCTGACCGAGACCGCCGCGGACGCGGCGATCGAGCAAGCCTGCCGCATCCTGCGGCTGCCCACCATCCGCGGCCGGTTCGACGCGATCGCGGCCACCGCGACCCGCCACCAGGCTTCCTACAAGGCGTTCCTGGTCGAACTGCTGGCCGTGGAGTGTGAGGACCGGGAGGCCCGCCGACGCGAACGCCTGGTCCGCCAGGCCGGCTTCCCCCGCACCAAGCGGCTGGAGGGCTTCGACTACGACGCCAACCCGAACGTGCCCCCAGCGGTGATCCACACTCTGGCCAAAGGAGCGTGGATCGGCGCCGGGCAGCCGTTGTGTCTGATCGGTAACTCCGGCACCGGCAAGTCCCACCTGCTGATCGGGCTGGGCACCGCCGCCGCCGAGGCGGGCTACCGGGTCCGCTACACCACCGCCGCGGCCCTGGTCAACGAACTGGTCGAGGCCGCCGACGACCGGCACCTGTCCAAGACCATCGCCCGCTACGGCCGGGTCGACCTGCTCTGCCTGGATGAACTGGGCTACCTGGAACTGGACCGCCGCGGCGCCGAACTGCTGTTCCAGGTGTTCACCGAACGAGAGGAGAAAGCCTCGATCGCGATCGCGTCCAACGCCGCGTTCAGCGAGTGGGCCCGCACCTTCACCGACCCGCGCCTGTGCGCCGCGATCGTGGACAGGTTGACTTTCGACGCGCACATCATCGAGACCGGCAGCGAGTCCTACCGCCTCAAGACCACTCAGCGCAAGCGGCAGAAAGCCGCCACACGGACCGCATCACAGAAAGCTCCACAGTAGACGGTCGACTTCACGCAACCTCTCGAAGGATGTCCATGATGACCACGCCCCGCCCTCCGCTGGACCTCGGCGACATCGCCGAACTGGCCGAGCTCATCGAGTTCCTCGACGCCTGGCTCGCCTCCGACCACGAACACCTCGACCAATCACTGATCCGGTTCGTGGGCCACGACTCCTACAACATCGACCGGCTCCACGAGGACCTGCGCCGCTTCGCGGTCCTCCTCGACGCCGGACCAGAACCGTCCGCCCCTCCCGCGCAGCCGGTCCCAGACACGATCGACGTCCCGTTCTGAACACAAACGGATAACCATCCACAGTAGACATCAGGGCACACCAACCGTTTCGGGAGCCCGGCCATGACCGACCCACCCGTTACCACCAGCGAGATCGCGGACCTGCTTCACCGGATCCGCGAACTGTCCGACAACCCACCCGGCGACCCGACCAAACGAGCCGAGGTCCTCGCCCACAAGGCCGACCTCCTCGCTCGCATAGCCAACCCAGCCGAAGAATAGATCCACTACCACTCCAGGGTGGGGCCACTTCTAGCTG
>DATEJJ010001087.1:0-9387 GCA_035278125.1 Rugosimonospora sp. | reverse complement strand
CGGCAGCGCGGCGGCCACGGCCATCGGCGCGGCGGCCTTCACGTCGAACGTGTCCTCGAACTGCTTCACGAACTCGGAGAGTTCGATCAGCGTCATCTCCTTGAACGCGTCGAGCAGTTCGTCAGTGCTCAGCTTCGCCATGATGTCGGCGTCCTCTCTGTTGTGTCTCGTCAGTCCTCAGCCGACGCCTCGGCTTGCTCGGCGGCCGCGGGCGCGGCACCGCCTTGGCTTCCACGCTTCTCTTCGAGCGCGGCCACCGTGCGCACCGCCTTGGTCAGCGGCGCCTGGAACAGGGCGGCGGCCTTGCTCAGGTTGGCCTTCATCGCGCCGGCCAGCTTGGCCAGCAGCACCTCGCGCGACTCCAGGTCGGCGAGCCTGTTCACCTCGGCAGCCGAGATCGGGCGGCCCTCGAACACGCCGCCCTTGATGATCAGCGCCGGGTGGGCCTTCGCGAACTCGCGCAGGCCCTTCGCCGCCTCGACCGGGTCACCGGCCACGAAGGCGAGCGCGGTGGGGCCGGTGAACAGGGTGTCGAGCCCGTCGATGCCCGCCTGCGTCGCGGCCCGCTTGGCCAGTGTGTTCTTGGCCACTGCGTAGGTGGTCTCGCGACCCAGCGAACGCCGCAGGTTGGTGATCTGCGCGACGGTCAGGCCCCGGTACTCGGTCAGCACCGTCGCGTTCGAGCTCCGGAAGTGCTCCGTCAGCTCGGCGATGGCAGCCGCCTTGTCGAGCCGGATCTTGTCCGCCATGTCCCTCCTCTCTGATCGCCGCACCGCCGGGCTTGGCCGGCGCGGAAACGAGAAACGCCCCGGCGCGGGGCGCGCGGGGCGGCAGAGGGACCTGCGGGCAGGCCGATCAGCGTCCGTTCGTCACCCTGCGCGGGCCGACCACTCGCGTGGCGCCTTCGACCGCGCCCGGGGGCACGGTGACCAGCGGTCTTCGGGATTCGGACCCGCGATGCGGGCCCGATGGAACTTCCTGATAGAGGGTACGCGAGCGCGGGCGCGCCGCCAAATCAGGCGCGACGCCGGCGCATCCAGCCGTACCCGACGAGGATGGCCACCGCCCACACCACCGCCCAGCCGGTGTACGGCAGCAGCCGCGCGACCTGCACCTGCTGCCCGGACAGCGCCCGGGCGACCCCGAGCAGGGGTGGTGCCAGCCACGGTACCGGCGACGCGGGTACGCCCAGCACCAGCGCGAGCACCACAGCTCCGGCCAGTACCGCCGCGGCCCGCCCCGCGCTCGTCGTGATCACGCGGCTGGACAGGGCACCGAGGGCCACCGCCGGCGGGACGGCGACCGCGTGCGCCCACAGCCCGAGCAGCAGCGCCGGTACCAGGCTGGGACCGCCGAGGCCGGTGCTGACACCGCCCAGCAGCCAGGGCAGCAGCAGCGCCAGCAGCACCACGGGTACCGTCGCCGCGGCAGCCGCGACCATGCCGGCGAGCGCCTCGCGCCGCCAGGAGCCGAGCGCCACGACCGCCATCTGGCGCTGCGTGTCGGGCTCCACGTCCAGCAGGATCTTCGTCTGCCAGGCCAGCACCGGGAACAGCACGATCGCGGACAGGCCGTACGCCTCGGCCGGGCGGGCGGCACCGCCGCCGTACAGCACGGCCAGCACGACCAGGCCGCCCAGCAGCGGCGCGATCGCCCGTCCGGTACGGGTCAGGCCGGTCAGCCGCATCCCGATCAGCGGTGTCACGAGGACTCCATCTCGGCGGTCTCGCGGGCGGCGAAGCGCTCGTCCCGTACCCGGACAATGTCGTGCCCGTCCGCGCGCAGCTTGGCCAGGGCCTCCGGGCCCTCGCCGGCGGGTACCTCGATCTCGATCAGCCACGGCGCGGCGGCGCCGGTACCGCCCGAGGTCACCTCGCCGCCCTGCACGGTCCACTGGGTCGCGCCGGGCAGCCGCGCCGTCTCCCCGCGGTGGTCGCTGACCAGCACCGAACCGCCTCGCTTGACCACCTCGGTGACGATCTCGGGTACCTGGTCGCGGGTGGAGCTGTCCAGGCCCTCCCAGGGCTCGTCGAGGATGAGCAGGTCGGGGGCGACCAGCAGGGCCTGGGCCAGGCCGACCTTCTGCGCCGTACCCTTGGACAGCTCGTCCAGCCGGGACTGCCGGAACGGGGTGAGCCCGAGCCGGTGCGTCCAGATCTGCACTGCGTTGCCCACCTCGGTGCTGGGCAGCCCGGCCACCGCGGCCATGCCGTGCAGGTACCGGTCCACCGTGAACAGCTGCTCGGCCGGGAAGTGCTCAGGTACCCAGCCCACCCAGTGCGGCCGGTCGAGCACCCGACCCTTGACCGGGTGCAGTACCCCGGCCGCGAGTTGGAGCAGTGTCGACTTGCCGGCGCCGTTGTGTCCCTGTACTACAACGATCTCACCGGGCTCGATCTCCACGGTGACGTCACGCAGTACCCAACTGTCGCGGCGGCCGTAGCGGAAGGAGACCGCGTCGAATCGCATGTCGACACTAAACCACACATCGAAAGCAGCCGCTAAAACCTTCACCGCTTCGATAGGACCTGGTCACGGACGGTCCGAAGGCAAAAGCAGCGACGCCGGAGAGATACCTCCCCGGCGTCGACAAATTGACAGAGAGTTACTCTGCGCCGTCGTGCAAATTGCGGGTCACGTTCGGGTCGACCGGAATACCCGGACCCATCGTGGTGGCCAGGAAGACCTTCTTCAGGTACTTGCCCTTGGCCGCCGAGGGCTTCGCCCGGAGTACCTCGTCCAGGACCGCCGCGTAGTTGTCGATCAGCTGGTCCTCAGAGAACGAGGTCTTACCGATGATCAGGTGCAGGTTCGAGTGCTTGTCCACCCGGAAGGTGATCTTGCCACCCTTGATGTCCTGCACCGCCTTGGCCACGTCCATGGTGACCGTTCCCGTCTTCGGGTTCGGCATGAGACCGCGCGGGCCCAGGATCCGCGCGATCCGGCCGATCTTGGCCATCTGGTCCGGGGTGGCGATGGCGGCGTCGAAGTCGAGCCAGCCCTCCTGGATGCGGGCCACCAACTCGTCCGTACCCACGGCGTCCGCGCCGGCGGACTCGGCCTCGGTGGCCTTCTGCCCGGTCGCGAACACGATCACGCGGGCCGTCTTGCCGGTACCGTGCGGCAGGTTGACGGTGCCGCGCACCATCTGGTCGGCCTTGCGGGGGTCCACGCCCAGCCGCATCGCGACCTCGACGGTGGCGTCGAACTTCACGGTGGTGGTCTGCTTGGCGAGCTTCACCGCGTCGACCGGGGCGTACAGCCTGGTCCGGTCGACCAGCTCCGCCACCTTGCGGTAACCCTTGCTGTGCTGCATGTCGTCATTTCTCCTGTGGTGTCTGGCGGGCCCCACGCGAGGCCCTCCCACGATCGGGGTCAGTCCCGGATGGTGATGCCCATCGACCGGGCGGTACCGGCGATGATCTTCTCGGCCTGCTCGACGTCGTTCGCGTTCAGATCGGACATCTTCTTCTCAGCGATCTCGCGCAGCTGCGCCTTGCTGATCGAGCCGACCTTGTCCTTCTGCGGCACGCCCGAGCCCTTCGGCACGCCGGCTGCCTTGATCAGCAGGCGGGCGGCAGGCGGAGTCTTCAGGATGAACGTGAACGAGCGGTCCTCGTACACGCTGATCTGAGCCGGCACGATGTCCCCGCGCTGCGACTCGGTCTCGGCGTTGTACCGCTTCACGAACTCCATGATGTTCACGCCGTGCTGGCCGAGCGCCGGGCCGACCGGCGGCGCCGGTGTGGCCTGACCCGCCGGCAGCTGCAGCGTGAACGTCTTGACGAGCTTCTTCTTCGGAGGCATGTCTCTTTTCTTCCCTGGGCTGTATGGGTCTCTATATCTTGGCGACCTGGTTGAAGTTGAGCTCGACCGGCGTCTCCCGCCCGAAGATGGACACGAGCACCTTCAGCTTCTGCTGGTCGGCGTTGATCTCGCTGATCGTGGCGGGGAGCGAGGCGAAGGCGCCATCGGTGACCGTCACCGAGTCGCCCACCTCGAAGTCGAGCACCTTGACCTCCGGCTTGGCCTTCTTCTCCGGTACCACCGCCGGGGCCAGCCATTTGATGACCTCGTCCAGCGAGAGCGGTGCCGGGCGGTCGGCCCGGTCGGTGGCGCCCACGAATCCGGTCACGCCGGGGGTGTTGCGCACGCACGAGTACGACTCGGGAGTCAGCTCCATCCGGACCAGGATGTACCCGGGGAAGACCTTGTTCTGTACCTGCTGGCGCTTGCCGTTCTTGACCTCGACCTCTTCCCGGGTCGGCACCTCGACCTGGTAGATGTACTCCTCCATGTCGAGGCTGGAGATCCGGGTCTCGAGGTTGGTCTTGACCTTGTTCTCGTACCCGGCGTACGAGTGGACCACGTACCAGTCGCCGGGCGCGAAGCGCAGCGACTGGCGCAGCGCAGCGACCGGGTCCTCACCGTCCTCGGCATCGACCGTGGCGACCGCCGTCGCTGGTACGCGCGCGGCCTCGTCCGGCGCGTCGGCGTGCGGCGCCGCCTCGGCGTCCGCGCCGTCGGTGGTGCCGGGGATGTCGTCGTACTCAGCCACGCTTACTCTCTTCCCTGCTTCAGGTGCCTACTTCTTGCCGCCGAACACGAACAGCACGCCCTTGGCGAAGCCGAGGTCCAGCAGGCCGACGATGGTCAACATGATCGTCACGAAAACGATCACAACCGCGGTGTACGTCAGCAGCTCTTTGCGCGTCGGCCAGATGACCTTACGAAGCTCCGCGACGACCTCGCGGACAAACCGACCGAGCCGGCCGAAAATTCCGACCCTCTCCGTGTCGGTAGCGACCTTGGCCTTGTCGTCCGGCTTGTCCGGACTGTCCTTGGCCAGCTTGGCTGGGCGGCGCTTGCCGTTCCGGCGCTCCAGCAGCGCGTCCGCACTCTCCGGGTCGTCGACGTCGGTGTCCTCGTCGTCGGCCAGGGCATCGTCGTCGAGCACCTCGTCGAGGTCCTCGTCCACGGCATCCTCGCCGCGCCGCTTGCTCTCGGCCACTTCGCCCTCTTCCGTTTGCGTGTCGCAGGGGTGGTAGGTCACGCGCTGCGGATCATCGCACCACGCCGGTACTCCGCCATGTGATGCGCAACAGGTCGGCGTCGTCAGCCGGCCAGCTGCGCCACGCACTCGCCGGAGCCTGCAGGGGCGACAGGACTCGAACCTGCAACCTGCGGTTTTGGAGACCGCTGCGCTACCAATTGCGCCACACCCCTACGTGAGCCAGGTCACCCGTTCAGCCGCGCTGAGGGGCACGGCAGAACAGGGGGCGACTCACCCCACGGGCGACCAGTGTACGGGGAAGCCCTCAGTTTTCCCAATCGACCCGTACCTTGGCGCGCGCCGCCCCGAGCACCCTCTCGCCACCACAGGTCGCGGTCGCGTCGATGACCGCGTACCCGTCCTCCGTCACCTGCTTGACCACGCCGGACACGGTCACCTCCGCCCCGGCGTCCGTGTCGGGTACCAGCACCGGGCGGGTGAACCGCACGCCGTACTCGACCACCGCGTCGGCGCGCCCGGCCCAGCCGGTGACCGCCTCGCCGACCAGGGCCATCGTGTACATCCCGTGCGCGATCACGCCCGGCAGCCCGACGCCGGTAGCGATCCGGTCGCTCCAGTGGATCGGGTTGAAGTCACCCGAGGCACCCGCGTACCGGACCAGGTCCGCCCGGGTGACCCGGAACGTCCGTACGGGCAGGGCGGTACCGGCCCGCATCGGGCTACCCACCCCGTACCACGAGCTTGTTCCACGCCGTCACGACCGGCTCACCGTCCTCGGTGGCGATGTCCATACGGGTGGACAGGAAGTCGCTGCCGGCCCGCGAGGTGATCTCCTCGATGGTGACCGCGCAGGTCAGCCGGTCCCCGGCGCGTACCGGACGGCTGTACGTGAAGCGCTGGTCCCCGTGTACCACCCGGCTGAAGTCCAGGCCCAGGTCCGGGTCGTCGATCAACTGCTGCAGCCCGGCGGCGACGACCACGATCGGGAAGGTGGGCGGCGCGATCACGTCCGGATGCCCGAGCGCCTTCGCGGCGTCCGGGTCGCGGTACGCAGGGTCGGACGCCCCGACGGCATCGGCGAACTCGCGGATCTTCTCGCGCCCTACCAGGTAGGGGACGGTCGGCGGGTACGCGCGGCCGGCGTAGGACCTGTCCAGTGCCATGCCAGCCGCGCTCGCCCTGGTTACCGTGTCTCGCGGTGTGCGGTGTGCTTGCCGCAGCGGGGGCAGAACTTCTTCAGCTCGATGCGGTCCGGGTCGTTGCGGCGGTTCTTGCGCGTGATGTAGTTGCGCTCCTTGCACTCCACACACGCCATAGTGATCTTCGGACGTACGTCGGTCGCCTTAGCCACGGCGGAGTGCCTTCCTAACAGGTTGATGAGTGTTCAAGAACGAGTATAGCGCCGCGAAGGCGGCGCTGCCCGTAGCGGTGGCCGGACTTGAACCGGCGACACAGCGATTATGAGCCGCTTGCTCTGCCAACTGAGCTACACCGCCGCGCCGGGATAACCCGGAAGAGCCCCCTTACGGAATCGAACCGTAGACCTTCTCCTTACCATGGAGACGCTCTGCCGACTGAGCTAAGGGGGCGTTGCCCGGGTAAGAGTACACGGCACCCTCCGGGGTAGCGAACCGGGTTACGACATTCGAGAGCCGTCACTGTACCGCACGCAGCCTGCGTACCACGCCCATCGATGTCGGCTCCGGCTCCGTCTGCTGCGCGAACCACGCCTCCAGCCGGTCGAACGGCAGCGGGCGGCTGAACAGGAAGCCCTGCCCGATGTCGCAGCCGATGTCCTCCAGCCGGGTCAGCATGATCTCGCTCTCCACCCCCTCCGCCACCACGGTCAGCCCGAAGTGCCGGGAGAGATCCACCACCGCCCGTACGATCGCCAGGTCACCCGGGTCCGTCGCCATACCCTGCACGAAGCTCTGGTCGATCTTCACCTCCTGCACCGGAAGCCGCCGCAGGTAGGACAGCGACGAGTACCCGGTGCCGAAGTCGTCGACCGACAGCCGTACCCCCATCTCGTGCAGGCGGCGGAGAGTCGGCAGCGGCCGGTCCGTCTCGGTGATCACGCCGTCCTCGGTGATCTCCAGCGTCAGCTGGCCCGGCTCCACGCCGTACACCTCCAGCAGCGCCTTCACCCGGCTCGGGAAGCCCGGGTCCATGAGCGTACGCGGAGACAGGTTGACCGCCACGTTGAGCGGGCGGCTCGCGTCGGCCCACTGCCGGCAGCGCCGCAGCCCCTCGGTGAGCACCACCTCGGTGAGCCGGGCGAGCAGCCCGGTGTGCTCGGCCACCGCCACGAAGTCCTGCGGCGCCACCGAGCCGTGCCCCGGATGGTCCCAGCGCGCCAGGCACTCCACGCCCACCAGCTGCCTGGTCCGGAGCGAGACCTTGGGCTGGAAGTAGACCTCCAGTTCCTCGTTCTCCAGGGCGCGGCGCAGGTCGCCGGCGAGGCCGAGGCGGCGGGCCGAACGGGACTCCAGCCCCAGGTTGAACATCTGTACCGCCGAGGACACCGACTTGGCCGCATGCGTGGCAACGTCGGCCCGCTGCAGCAGGGTCGCGGGCTCGGAGCCGTGATCGGGGTGGATCACCACGCCCACCGCGGCGTCGACGTCGAGACTCAGGGAGCCGATGGGCATCGGGTCCTGCAGGCCCTGGCGCAGCTCGCCGGCCAGCTCCAGGGCGGCGTCCGCGCTGGGCATCCGGAGCATCACGATGAACTCGTCGCCGCCGACCCGGGCCACGAGCGCGGCCGGGGGCGCGAGGGCACGCAGGCGCCGGGCCACCTCGGCCAGCAGGGTGTCGCCAGCGGTGTGGCCGAGCGAGTCGTTGACGTCGCGCAGGCCGGCCACGTCGAACTCGAGCGCGGCGACGACCTCGCCCGGCGCGCGCACTTTTACGGCCTCTTCCAGCGCCGCGAGCATGCGGCGGCGGTTGGGCAGCCCGGTGAGGGCGTCATGGTGGGCGTCGAACCGCAGCCGGTCGACCAGGCGCGTGTTCTCTACGGCTATGGCCGCCTGCGCTGCGACTGTCTCCAGCAGCCGCACGTCGTCTTCTGTGAATGTGGCGTAGTCGCCCATTCGGCTGGCGGCCTCCAAGCATCCGATCACTGCCGTGCCCGAACGCAGCGGCACTACGATCGCGTCCTTGACGCCCAGCTCACGCAGCCGGGCACGCCGCTCGTTGTCGCCGAGCTTTGGGCCTGCGGCCACCGTCCTACCGGTCTCCACGGCCTTGCGACGCATCTCCTCGGGTGTGACCGAGATGTCGATCAATCCGCTGTCGTCGGCACGGGCAGAAAGGAGCGTCTCCGGGTACCGGCCCTGCGCGGACAGCCAGAGTGTTGCGTACTCGGCGTTGACCAGTTCCCGTGCCCGACCAAGCAGGAGATCCGCGAGGGTACCGTCGTGGCGCATCTCGCCGAGCATCCGGGTAAGGTCGTACAACTCGGTCAGCGACTTGTGCTGGCGCAGGAACCGCGCGTACGCCTGGTACACGATGATGAGCACCACGCCGAGGCCCATCAGCACGCCGACGACCCACGGGCTGCGCTGGATGGCGAGCAGCACGACCAGTCCGACCATTGCGTTGATCTCGCCAATTAGCAGGTTGGGCACCGCGATGCGGACGATCCGACGCGTCGAGGTACCGCCTTGCACCAGAGCGATCACGCCAGCGGTCGCGACGAAGCTACTCAGAATCCCGACGGTAACCGCGAGTAGCAGGATCAACCATGATTTAGGACTCGCAAGCCACTGCTGGGGGTGCTGGATACCTGGCGAGCCGAGCGAACTGACGATGAGCCCCGCTGCGGCCATAGATGTCGCCGTACATGCCAGGTTGAAGCAGAATCGCTCCACAGGTGATCGCAGACGCGCCTGTTGCATCGCCGACGCAAGCACCTTCACGATGACGATCGTCAACGGCGGCACGTACGGCAGCGCCAGCATTAGCGGAATCTCGGTCAGCGTGATGACGAAGGCGTGCCGCCTGACCTCAAGCCGCAAGTCAGGGAAGACAGCGGCGCCAAACAGCGCTAAATACAGCAACGTCTCCGGCCACGGTGCGAGCAGCGTGCGAGTACGCGCTGCGGCCGCGAGGAGAAGTAGAACAGTAAAGACCGCAAGCGGGCCAGTGATCAACCAGGAGAGCCCCGGCGACATCCGACCGGGCTGTCGCAACCGACTCACGCCCGTGCCCCGCCCGCCAGACGTGCCCGTCAGCCCCAACCGGTTTCACTTGCAACGGCGTTTTGGGTAGTCGTCGAGCTGGCCGGTGCGATCACGGTCCCGCTGCTCGAACTAGAGTCGGCCGCGAAGGCCACGCCGCCAGCGGCGAGCGCGCCGAGGCCGATCATTACC
>DATEJJ010001086.1:0-4160 GCA_035278125.1 Rugosimonospora sp. | reverse complement strand
ATGGACGGCAGGCGCTGGGCGAGCATGGTCTTGCCGGCGCCGGGCGGCCCGAGCAGGAACAGGTGGTGGCCGCCGGCGGCGGCGAGTTCCAGCCCGCGCCGGCCCAGCTCCTGCCCCACCACGTCGGCGAGGTCGGGTCCGGCGGGCTCGCCCGCGTCGCCCGCGGCCGGCGGGTCGAGCAGCGGGGCGCTGCCGCGCACGAAGTCGATGAGCAGGCGCAGCGTGTCGGTCGCCCGCACGGTCACGTCGGGTACGAGGGCCGCCTCGGACGCGTTGGCGAGCGGTACCACCACCCGGCGGATGCCGGCCCGTACCGCCGTGAGGACGCTGGGCAGTATCCCGCGGACCGGGCGTACCGTACCGTCCAGGCCCAACTCGCCCAGCAGCACCACGCCCTGCAGCGGGGCGAGCGGCAGCACCCCGGCACCGGCGAGCACGGTGACGGCGATCGCCAGGTCGAACACCGAACCGTGCTTGGGCAGGGTGGCCGGCAGCAGGTTGACGGTGATCCGCCGGTTGGGCCAGCTCTCCCCCGAGTTGACCAGGGCGGCGCGGACCCGGTCCCGGGCCTCGTTGAGCGCGGCGTCGGGCAGGCCCGTCAGCGCGAGCCCGGGCAGCCCGGCGGCGAGATCCGCCTCCACCTCGACCAGTTGGCCGGCCAGCCCCGTCAGGCCGACCGCGAGCACCTTCGCGTACGACATCTCAGAACGCTCCGCGCACGTGCTCGACCTGCGCCCGGCCACGCGGCTGCGGCAGCACGCTCACCACGTCGAAGCGCACCTCGCGCGGGCGTACCCGCGTATGGGCGAGCCAGAGGGCGGCGAGCCGCCGCAGCCGCGCGACCTTGGCCGGTACGAGCGCCTCGGCCGGCGCGCCGTACGCGGCACTGCGGCGGGTCTTGACCTCGGCGATGACCAGCACCTCGCCCTCGCGGAGGATGGCGTCGATCTCGCCCGCGGGGCAGCGCCAGTTCCGGTCGAGCAGCTGCATGCCTTGCTGGATCAGGTATTCGACGGCAACCCGCTCGCCGTACGCCCCGACGCTGTCCTTCGCCCGTCGCATGGCGGCCAGGTTGCCCGCCAACGGGCAACCCCGCGACCCTCGCAAGATCCACATGTGGACAGCGAGGGCGGGTGTGGAAAACTCAGGCGCCCGTGAGCTTGCCCAGCCGCGCGACGGCCTCTTCGAGTACCGGGATCCGTTTGCAGAAGGCGAACCGGATCAGCTGCGCCCCGGCCGCGGCGTCGTCGTAGAACACCTGGGTGGGTACGGCCACCACGCCGCAGCGCTCGGGCAGCGAACGGCAGAACTCCAGGCCGTCACCGTGGCCGAGGTGGCTGATGTCGGCGGTGATGAAGTAGGTGCCCTCGGGTACCAGCACGCGGAAGCCGGCCGCGCCCAACCCGGCAGCGAGCAGGTCCCGCTTGGCCCGCAGATCCGCCTGGAACTGCTGGTAGTAGTCGCGCGGCAGGGACAGCGCGTGCGCCACGGCCGGCTGCAGCGGTCCCGCGTTCACGAAGGTGAGGAACTGCTTGACCCGCAGCACGGCGGAGACCAGCGGGGCCGGGCCGCACGCCCAGCCCACTTTCCAGCCGGTACACGAGAATGTCTTGCCCGCCGAGGAGATCTGCACGGTCCGCCCGGCCATGCCGGGCAGGGTGGCCAGCGGGGTGTGGGTACCGTCGAACACCAGGTGCTCGTACACCTCGTCGGTCACCGCGTACACGTCGTGCGCCACGCACAGCTCGGCGATCAGCGCCAGCTCGTCGCGGGTGAACACCTTGCCCGTCGGGTTGTGCGGCGAGTTGAGCAGCACCAGGCGGGTACGCGGGCCGAACGCGGCGCGCAGGTCGCCCTCGTCGAAGTGGTACCGCCCGTCGGCGCCGGGGCGCAGGGTCACCGGGCGCCGTACCGCGTGCGCGAGCGCGATGGAGGCGGCGTACGAGTCGTAGTAGGGCTCGAAGCACACCACCTCGTCGCCCGGCTCGCACAGCGCGAGAATGCTGGCGGCGACCGCCTCGGTCGCGCCGGCGGTGACGAGCACCTCGCCGTCCGGCTGGTACCGCAGCCCCCAGAAATCGGCCTGGTGCCTGGCGATCGCGGCGCGCAGCTCGGGGATGCCAGGGCCCGGCGGGTACTGGTTGTGTCCACTGTGGAGCGCCTCGGTCGCGGCGTCGAGCATGCTGGGCGGGCCGTCGGTGTCGGGGAAGCCCTGGCCGAGGTTGACCGAGCCGGTACGCACGGCGAGCGCGGACATCTCCGCGAAGATGGTCGTTCCGAACGGGCGCATCCGCGCCACCAGTGGGTCCATCTGCCCAGACTATAAAGGGGGCGGCCGGCGTGTCGTGCGGTCCAGCCAGGCCACCGCCTGGGCGACCTTCTCCGCGAGTACCCGCGCCGGATCCCCGCGCAGCAGCGCCACCGCGACCTGCTCCAGCCCGAACGTGAGGTACCAGGTGCGCGCCCGCCGGAACGTTTCCGGGTCGACCGCCGCACGCAGCGCGTGCCAGCCGTGCCAGGACAGGCACCCGGCGTCCACCGCGGGGTCGAACGCCTGCGCGTAGTCCCAGTCGAGCACACCGACGCAGCTGGTACCGGCCGCGTCCCAGTGCACGTTCTCGCCGGCCAGGTCGCCGTGTACCAGCTGCGGCGGTACCGGCGGGAGCGCCCAGGCAGCGTCCAGCCGGGCGCGCGCCTCGTCCCGGCACTCGGCCGGCAGCAGCGCGACCACCTCGGCCATCACTTCCGGCCAGCGGGATCCGCCGGCGTACGCGTGCGCCGGCCCGAGCAGGTCGTCCAGGTCTGAAAGGTTCACCGCGGCGAGCGCCGCCAGCAGCGCGCGGATACCGGCCGGATCGCCCTGCCCGCGCGGCGTGGGCGCACCGTCCACCCAGGACAGCGCGACCGCCGTCCGGCCGTCCACGGTGACCACCTCGCCCAGCGGCTCCGGTACCGCGAACGGCAGCCCGGCCTTCCCCAGCCGGTACAGCAGGGCCGAGCGCCGGGGTAGCTCGGCGGCGGCCGTGGGGTGGGTGGCGACCCGTACCGCGGCGACCCCGGGCAGGAGCACCACGTCGTGCGAGCCGCCGCGCCCGAGCCGCGCACGCTCCCATGCCGCGCCGGGCAGCAGCGCGTCGGCTGTGCGCAGCAGAGCGGCCGGTACGGTGTCCACCGGAGGCGCCTCACTCCCCGGGGGCTAGCGGCATGCCCCCGCAGTCGCCTAGCGTGCAGTGGCGTGGATGGTCTTCGCAACTACCCGGACGAGCCGGAGACGCGCTGGTACTCCGAGCGGTACCGGGCCGACGGCGACGACCGTTACGACGGGTACCGGGTTCCTGACCCACGGTATGAAGAGCCCGCCAAGGGGTGGGCCTTCGAGCCGGCCGGCTCCGGCGCCGGGTCGCTGGCACCGCCCGAGCCGGCACCGTTTCCGGCCGAGACCGCGGACCCGTTCTACACCCAGGCGCTGGACAGCAGCCAGCTGCAGCAGTCCGGCGCCCCGCCCGCGTCGGGGCCACCGGTAGCACCCCCGTACCCCGCCCAGGCCGGGATCGTGTCCGGTGGCCCCGCACCCTCGAGCCCGGCGCCGCCCCAGACCGTGCCGCCCCAGGGCGCACCGGCACAGGGGGCCCAGGCTCAGGGTGCGCCCGGTCGGGCCGGCGAGGCGGGCGGCTCGGTCTACCGGACCCGGCGGGCCGGCGTGGCCGCCCTGCTGGCCGGCGGCGCCATCTTCGCGGAGTTGCTGCTGGTACGCGTGCTGCTGGTGGCCGAATTCGGGGCCAAGGGCACACCCGGCGGGGTACTGGCCGGGCTGTTCGCGCTGGCCGGGGTGCCCCTGGTCGCGCTGGGACTGCACGGGCTGACCTCCGGTGCCGCCGCGGCCGGCCCGACCCCCGCCCGGCAGTGGCTGCGCGTCCCGCTCGCGTACCTCCCCGTGGGACTGATCCTCCTGGTCGCCGCCGCGATCGCGATCAGCTGACCGGGGTACCGGCAGGGCCGGCCCGGACCGGGGCGATCCGGCGGAGCGCGTACACTCGATAGTCGCGACCACCTTGCGTGGTCGACTTCGCGCGCCCTCCCCACCTACCCGGTGGGGCGGCGGTCGCCCTGGTCCCGGCGGTGCCCCGCACCGGCGGGCGGTCGGCCGGCGACGGCGCCAG
>DATEJJ010001085.1:0-6484 GCA_035278125.1 Rugosimonospora sp. | reverse complement strand
GCGCCACCAGCGCCGGGTCGGCGTCCCCGGCGGCGGTCAGCGCGTCCAGCGCCGCCTCGTGCAGCCGGCGCCGCTGCCGGCCCAGCATCTGCCCGGTGAGCGCCTCGCGCACCAGCGCGTGCCGGAAGGTGAACTCGTCCTCGCCGGACTCGATCAGGATGCCCCGCTCCACCAGGTCGCGCAGTACCCCGATCAGCTCGCCCTCGCCCGCGCCGGTGACCGCCGCGAGCAGGTCGAACGGCACCCGGTGGCCGAGCACGGCGGCGGCCTCCACGATCCGCTGCGCGGCCGGCGGCAGGTCGGCCACCTGGCGGCGCAGCACCTCGGCCAGGCTCCACGGCAGCGGGCGCTCGCTCAGGTCGTCGAGGTCGGCGCCGCCCTGCGCGCGCAGCAGCTCCTCCAGGAAGAACGGGTTGCCGCCGGTGCGGTGGTGCAGCGCGGCGGCCACCCGGTACGGCACCGGCCGCCCCGCCGCGGTGGCCAGCAGCGCCGCGGTCGCGTCCACGTCCAGGCCGCTGAGCAGCAGGTGGGTGACGGCGAACCGGCGCTCCAGCCGGCCCAGCAGCGCCGCCATCGGGTGCCGGCTGGTCACCTCGTCCGGCCGGTAGGTGCCGACCAGCAGGCTCGGCCCCTCCAGGTCGGCGAGGCGCTCGAAGAGCACGGCGCTCTCCGAGTCGGCCCAGTGCAGGTCCTCGAACACGATCACCACGGGCCGGCCGGCGGCCACCTGGTTGATGATCGACAGCCCGGTGTGCAGCCGCTCGACCGGGCTGCGCGCCGGGTCGACCAGCTCCCGCATCAGCTGCTCGCCGGTGGGCGCGGCGTCCGCGTGCCCCACCGCGTCCAGCAGCAGCTCGTACGGGCGGGCCAGCGAGTCGGGCTCGGCGTGACCGACCAGCACCGCGGTACCGGCGGGCAGCTGGGCGAGCAGCTCCTGGATCAGCCGGCTCTTGCCGATGCCCGGCTCCCCGGCGACCACCGCCACCCGGGTACGCGCCCCGGTGCCGGCAGCCGGAAACGCCGCGAGCTGCGTCAGCTGACGCAGCTCGCGGTCACGCCCCACCATCACCGGGCTGGCGCCGCCACGCTCGGTCCGCACGGGGCCAGGGTACCGGCGGTCGGCCGTTCCCGGGGCACCGCGGCGTTAGCGTCATCACGCTCCCGGCGCCGCCGCCGGCGCGCCGCGGCGAGCAGCCGGTACCGGTCGGCCTCGGCGACCAGTTCGCGCTGGCGGTCGCTCAGCTGCCCCACGAACATCAGTGCTGCGCTGTACATCTCGGGCTCCTCGGCTCGGATCTGTCCTGCTGACAGCACCAATCCTTCGCCGGCAACGGGCCGCCTCCATCGGGAGCCGTGACCTAACTTCCGCGTGGCCGGGCACCTAGCCAGGGCGTCCCGGGCGCCTAGGCATACCTAGATCGCCTTCTCGATCGCCTTCTCGAACCAGTGGTGCGCATACGGCTCGGCGTTGAACGGGGCCACCTCGCGGTACCCGGCGGACCGGTACAGCGCGACCGCCTCGCCCAGCGCCCGGTTGGTCTCCAGCCGCAGCACCCGTACCCCGAACCCGCCGGCCCGGCGCTCCAGCTCACCGAGCAGCCGCCGGCCCAGCCCGAGCCCGCGCACCGCCGGCGCCACCCACATCCGCTTCACCTCGGCCGGGCAACCCGGGTGCAGCTTCAGCCCCGCGCAGCCGACCGGGTCGCCGTGCAGGGTGGCGACCAGCAGCAGACCGGCCGGCGGGGTCAGCTCCTCGTCCGCGGCGGAGATGCTGCGGCCGGGGTCGAAGCCGGTGTCGAACCGGCGGGCCAGCTCGGCGGTGTACGCCCGGATGCACTGCCGCGCGTCCGGCTGCCGCGGATCGGTCACCTCGATCCGCACCATCGAAGCGACCAGCAGCCGCTCCACCGTGGCCATCGCGGCGACCAGCTGCTCGCGCTGCCCGCCGTCCAGCGCACCCAGGATGGTGCCGGCCAGCTCGTCGCTGAGCCGGTCCAGCTCGGCCCGCTCGGCCAGCCCGGCGGCGGTCAGCCGGGCCCGGCGTACCCGCGCGTCGGCGGGGTCGGACTCGACCAGCACCAGGCCGTCGGACTGCAGCGCCTGCAGCAGGCGGCTCAGGTACCCGGAGTCGAGGGCGAGCCGGGCGCGCAGCGCGCGTACCTCGCTCCCGTCGGCGCCGATCTCCCACAGCAGCCGGGCCTGCCCGAGCGGCCGGCCCCGGGACAGGTACCCGTCGTCCAGCGCCCCGATCCGCTGCGTCACGGTCCGGTTGAACCGCCGCACCTGAGCCACCTGCTCGACCATTCTCTGACCATAGTCAGAGGAATGCCGGATCACCATGAGCCGTGCACCAGGCGGCATACTGAGCGGGCTCGAACCTCCACCACCAGAACGCCTCCACCACCCGAAAGGGAGATCCGCCGATGTCGCTGGAGCGCCCGCTCGCCCCCGATCCGTACGAACTGCTGCCGCCCGTACCGCCGTTCCAGCTGGACAGCGACGACGTCGCGGACGGGCAGCCCAAGGACGCGAAGCACGCCCATCCGAGCGCCGGCGGCGGCAACGTCAGCCCGCACCTGCGCTGGTCCGGGTTCCCGCCGCAGACGCAGAGCTTCGTGGTGACCTGCTTCGACCCGGACGCCCCCACCGGCAGCGGCTTCTGGCACTGGGTGCTGGTGGACGTGCCGGCGACGACCACCGAACTGCCCTCCGGCGCCTCCCCGGACAAGCTGCCCGCCGGCGCGTTCGAGCTGCGCAACGACTACGGCGCGAGCGGGTACGGCGGCTCCGCCCCGCCCGCCGGGGACCGGCCGCACCGGTACGTGTACGCGGTGCACGCGGTGGACGTACCGTCGCTGGGCGTGGACGCCTCGGCCACCCCGGCCGTGGTCGGCTTCAACCTCGCCTTCCACACCCTGGCCCGGGCCACCCTGCGCCCCACCTACCAGCAGCCCGCCTGACCGGCGTGTCCCCGGGTGCCGGCACGGCGCCGGCGCCCGGGCGGGGTACCCTCTAGGTTGAGAGTTCAACTACGAGGAGAGCCGTGCCGAAGGGCAACTGGTTGGACCCGGAGCAGCAGGAGGCGTGGCGGGCGTTGCTGGCCACCTGGCAGCTGCTGGATGCCGCGCTGGACCGCCAGCTGCAGCGCGACGCCGGGATGCCGCACGCGTACTACATGGTGCTGGCGATGCTGTCCGAGGCGCCCGCCCGGACGCTGCGCATGACGGACCTGGCGCAGATGGTGCAGTCCTCGCAGAGCCGCATGTCGCACGCGATCGCCCGGCTGGAGGAGCGCGGCTGGGTACGCCGGGAGCCCTGCGCCACCGACAAGCGCGGCCAGAACGCGGTGCTCACCGACGCCGGGTACGCGGTGCTGGAGGCGGCCGCCCCGGGCCACGTCCAGGCGGTGCGGGACAGCTTCTTCGACCAGCTCAGCGTGGAGCAGGTACGCCAGTTGCGCGAGATCTGCGGCTCGGCGCTGGCCAAGCTCGACCCCGACGCCACCGCTCTCGGACAGTTCAAGCGCCGCCCGGCGGCTTGAGAAAGAGCTCGATCACGGGTATCGCGACCTCGGGGCGGCGGACCGGCAGCTCCAGGGTGAGCGTGTCCGGCGGCTGCGCGCCCGGCCGGGTCGTGTACCCCTCCTCGTCCGGGTCAGGCCGGCCGATACGCACCTCCGACGCGTCGTGCAGCAGCTGCGCGTACGCCACCCGGCCGGCCAGCCCGGGCAGGTGGACCCGCTCGAACGGCCAGGCGAACAGGTGCAGGTACAGCCGGTCCCCGCGCTGGGTGTACCGGCAGTCCGGCGGCGGCGCGTACCCGCTCGCGCCCGCGCCGTGGATGGCCCGCCCGTGCGGGTGCAGCCAGCGGCCGATCTCGCCGAGGATCTCCACCGCCCGCGGGTCGAACTCGCCCCGCCCGGTGGGCCCCACGTTCAGCAGCAGGCTCCCGTCCTTGGCGACCGTGTCCACCAGCATCCGCAGCAGCAGCCCCGGCGACTTGTAGTCCTGGTTGTCCCGGTCGTACCCCCAGCTCCCGTTGAGCGTCTGGCACGCCTCCCAGCGCACCGGCCGACCGTCCCTTGTGGGCGGTGCGCTCGGCTGGTACTGCTCCGGCGTGACGAAGTCACCGGGTACGTCGAGCCGGTCGTTGACCAGGATGCCGGGCTGCAGCTCGCGTACCATCGCCAGCAGCGCCTCGCCGCCCCAGTCCGCCGCGCCCTTGCCGCCCCACACCGGTACCCCCTCGTGCACGTGGTCCCGGTACGAGAAGTCCAGCCACAGCTCGTCGATCCGCCCGTACCCGGTGAGCAGCTCCCGCACCTGCCCGTGCAGGTACCCGCGGTACGCGGCGATGTCGCGGGGCTGGGCGCGTAGCACCGCGTTGTCCCGCTCCGGGTGCAGCCCGTCGATCGGGAACTGCGGGTGGTGCCAGTCGATGAGCGAGTGGTAGAAGCCCACGCCCAGGTCGCGTTCGCGCAGCGCGCCCACCAGCGGGGCGATCAGGTCCCGCCCCCACGGGGTACGGGTGGCTTTGTACTCCGTCAGCGCGCTGTCCCACAGGCAGAACCCGTCGTGGTGCTTGGTGGTCACCACCAGGTACCGGGCGCCGGCCGCCTCCGCCGCCGCGGCCCACGCCCGCGGGTCGTACCGGTCCGGGTAGAAGTGGTCGAAGTAGCGCTGGTAGTCCACATTGGACATCCGCTCGCGGTGGCGCAGCCACTCGTTGCGGGCCGCCAGCGCGTACAGTCCCCAGTGGACGAACAGGCCGAACCGCGGCATCGGCTCAGCCACGCAGCGCCCCCTTGGTCGCGTCGGCGATGAAGCCGCGGGCGAACAGCGCGAAGATGAGCAGCAGCGGAGCCACCGCCATCAGCGCGCCGGCCATCACCATGCTGTAGTCGGTGACGTGCGCGGTCTTCAACTGGGCCAGCGCCACCTGGAGGGTGAGCCGGTCCGGGTTGACCAGCACCACGAGTGGCCAGATGTAGTCGTTCCACGCCCCGACGAAGGTGTAGATACCGAGGAACGCCAGGCCCGGCCGGATGGTGGGCAGCGCGATCTGCCAGTAGGTGCGGAAGAAGCCGGCACCGTCCACCCGGGCCGCGTCGATCAGCTCGTCCGGGATGGCGCCCTGCGCGTACTGGCGCATCCAGAAGATGCCGAACGCGTTGGCCACCCAGGGCACGACCAGCGCGCGCAGCGTACCCACCCAGCCGATGTGGGACATGATGACGAACTGCGGCAGCAGCGCGAGCTGGGTGGGCAGCATGTACATGCCCAGCAGCACACCGAAGAGCACCCGCCGGCCGGGGAAGTCGTACTTGGCGAAGGTGAACGCGGCCAGCGAGTCCACGAACAGCACCAGCGCCGTGGTGGTCGCCGCGACCGCGACGGTGTTCACCATGGAACTCAACAGGTCCACGTTCGCGAACACCCGGTGCACGTTGTCCAGCAGGTGCGGGCCGAAGGTGAGCTTCGGCGGGTACCGGTAGATGTCCTGGGTGGTGTTGGTGGCCATCACGATCATCCAGTAGAACGGGAACATCGAGATGACCACGCCGAGCAGCAGTACGCCGTGCTTGGCGAGGCGGGCCGTCACGAGGTACCCCCGTCCCGGCGGGCGACCAGCCGCCAGTTGATGACCACGAAGAGCATGATGAGCAGGAACAGCGCCCACACGATGGCCGCGCCGTACCCGTAGTCGTGGTTGTCGAACGCCTGGTTGTAGAAGTAGAGCATCAGGGTCAGGCCGGCCTGCCCGGGTCCGCCCGAGTCCGGGTTCATCGCCGCGGTGCTGCCGAACATGACCTGCGGCTCGGTGAAGCTCTGCAGGCCGGTGATGGTGGAGACGATGACGGTGAACAGGATGATCGGCCGCAGCAGCGGCACGGTGATGCGGAAGAACACCTGCACCGCGTTGGCGCCGTCGATCCTCGCCGCCTCGTACAGCTCGGTGGGGATCGCCTGCAGCCCGGCCAGGTAGATAATCATGTTGTATCCGGTCCACTGCCAGGTCATCAGCCCGGCGATGACCACCTTGATGAGCCAGAAGTCGCTCAGCCACGGCACCTGCGGCAGGTGCGCCGCGCGCAGCGTGGCGTTGGCGATGCCGAACTGGGAGCTGAAGATCGCGAAGAAGAAGATGGCGACCGCGACCAGCGAGGTCACGTTGGGGATGAAGTAGGCGATGCGGTAGAACGTGCTCAGCCGCGCCACCGAATTGATCATCACGGCCAGCACCAGCGACAGGAACAGCATCGGGAAGGTGGCCAGCACCCAGATCACGACGGTGTTCTCCAGCGCCAGCCAGAACGTGTGGTCCCGGACCAGGAACCGGAACTGCCGCAGCCCGACGAAGCGCATCGGGCCCAGCCCGTCCCAGTGCTGGAACCCGATGTACAGCGTGAAGATGACCGGAATCAGCGAGAAGCCGGTGAACACCAGGAAGAACGGCGAGATGGCCAGGTACTGGCGCCAGTAGG
>DATEJJ010001084.1:0-10535 GCA_035278125.1 Rugosimonospora sp. | reverse complement strand
CCACGGGGCGCGGTTCGTGCCCGACGCGGCCCGGGCCGGCGCCGTCGCGGTGCTGACCGATCCGGCCGGTGCCGGCGCCGCCGCCGAGGCGGGACTGCCGGCCCTGGTGGTACCCGATCCGCGGGCGGCGTTAGGGCCGGTGGCTTCGACGGTGTACGACCGGCCCACGGAGAAGCTGACCGTGATCGGGATCACCGGTACCGCCGGTAAGACGTCCACCGCGTACCTGGTCGAGACGGGGTTGCGCGCGGCCGGTACGGTGACCGGGCTGATCGGTACCGTCGAGACGCGGCTGGGTGACCTCGTGCTGGGCAGCGTGCGTACCACCCCGGAGGCGAGCGACCTGCAGGCGCTGTTCGCCGCCGGGCTGGAGCACGGGGTGACCGGGGTGGTGATGGAGGTGTCCAGCCACGCGCTGGCCCTCGGCCGGGTCGGCGGTACCCGCTTCGAGGTCGGCGGGTACACCAACTTCGGCACCGACCACCTGGACTTCCACGGTTCGGTGGAGGAGTACTTCGCGGCCAAGGCGCTGCTGTTCGACGGGCGCTGCCGGCACGAGGTGCTCAACCTGGACGATCCGGCGCTGCGGCCGCTGCTCAAGCCGGGTACGGTCACCTACTCGGCGGCCGGGGACACGGCGGCCACCTGGTACGCCACCGACGTCGAGGCCGGCCCGTACGGGCAGCGCTTCATGGCGCACGGGCCGGCCGGGGTCAAGGTGGAGGCCGCGGTCACCCTGCCCGGCCGGCACAATGTGGCGAACGCGCTGCTCGCGCTGGCCTGCCTGGTCGCCGCGGGGGTCGATCCGGGGGTGGCGGCGATCGGGGTGGCGGCCTGCCCGGGGGTACCGGGCCGGCTGGAGCGGGTGGCCGCACCCGGCCCGGTGATCGGGGTGGTCGACTACGCGCACAAGACGGACGCGATCGTGGCCGCCCTGACCGCGCTGCGCGAGTCCCTTCGGAGCGGGCGGCCGGAGCCGGGTCGTGGCGCGAGCGAGGGCCGGCTGATCTGCGTGATCGGGGCCGGCGGCGACCGGGACCGGGCCAAGCGCCCGGCGATGGGTGCCGCCGCGGCGGCCGGTGCCGACCTGGTCCTGGTCACCGACGACAACCCGCGCTTCGAGGACCCCGCGGTGATCCGGGCCGAGGTGCTGCGCGGCGCGCTGGCCGGCCCGGCCGAGGTGATCGAGGTACCCGGGCGCCGGTCCGCGATCGCCGAGGCGGTCCGCCGTGCTGCCCCCGGTGATCTGGTCGCGGTGCTGGGTAAGGGGCACGAGCGGGGACAGGAGATCTCCGGCGAGACGCACCCGTTCGACGATCGGGTGGAGCTTGCGGCAGCCTTGGCTGAGCGGTTCGGAGGGGACTCTTGATCGAGCTGAGCGTGGCCGAGGTGGCGGGCGTGGTGGCCGGGCGGCTGGCCGGCGCCGACCCGGCGGCCCGGGTCACCGGCGGCGTGGAGTACGACTCCCGCAAGGTCGGGCCGGGTGGACTGTTCGTGGCGTTCGCCGGCGAGCACGTCGACGGGCACGACTTCGGGCCGGCGGCGGTCGCGGCGGGCGCGGTGGCGGTACTGGGTACCCGGGTCGTGGACGGGGTGCCGACGGTACTGGTGGACGACCCGCTGCGGGCGATGGCGGTACTGGCCCGGGCGGTGGTGGACCGGCTGCCGGGGCTGACGGTGATCGGGCTGACCGGCTCGTCGGGCAAGACCACCACCAAGGACCTGATCGGCCAGGTGGTCGCCGAGTCCGGGCCGACGGTGGCACCGGCGGGTACGGCGAACAACGAGCTGGGGCACCCGTACACGGTGCTGCGGGCCGGGCCGGACACGCGGTACCTGGTGCTGGAGATGGGGGCGCGCGGCGTCGGGCACATCCGGTACCTGTGCGAGATCGCGCCACCCCGGATCGGCGTGGTGCTGAACGTGGGCGTGGCGCACATCGGCGAGTTCGGCTCGGTCGAGCAGATCGCGGTGGCCAAGCGCGAGCTGGTCGAGGCGCTGCCCGCGGACGGGCTGGCGATCCTCAACGCGGACGACCCGCGGGTGGCGGCGATGGCGTCCGGCACGCCGGCCCGGGTGGTGACGGTCGGCGAGTCGGCGGGCGCCGAGGTACGGGCCGTGGACGTGGTGCTGGACGGGCAAGGGCGGCCGGCGTACACGCTGGTCACGCCGGAGGGCAGCGCGCCGGTACGGCTCGCGCTGGCCGGCCGGCACCAGGTCGGCAACACCCTGGTGGCCGCGGCGGTCGGGCGGGAGCTGGGGGTACCCCCGGCGGACCTCGCCGACCGGCTGGCCCGGCTGCGGTTGCTGTCCACCCGCAGGATGGATGTGTTCGACCGGCCGGACGGTGTCACCGTGATCGACGACTCGTACAACGCCAACCCGGGCTCGGTGGCCGCGGCGCTGCACGCGCAGGCGGCGCTCGGGCGGGACCGGCGCCGCGTCGCCGTGCTCGGCTACATGGCCGAGCTGGGCGAGTACGAGCGGGCGGGGCACGAGGAGGTCGGCCGGCTCGCCGCGACGCTCGGGGTGGAGCTGCTGATCACGGTCGGCGACGGCGCGGAGCCGATCCAGGACGGTGCGGTCGCGGTGGCGAGTTGGGGAGGGAAGCCGGTGCGGGTCAGCGATCAGGAACAGGCCGTCGCGCTGCTGCGGGACGAGCTGCGCGGCGGGGACGTGGTGCTGGTGAAGGGCTCGCGGTACCGCACCTGGGCGATCGCGGACGCGCTGCGGGAGCCGGAGCCGCGCGCATGAGAGCGGTGATCGTCGCGGCGTGCGTGGCGTTCGTGCTGTCGCTGTTCGGCACGCCGTTCGCGATCAAGGGCTTCACCCGGCTCAAGGCGGCCCAGCCGATCCGGGACATCAACGTCTCGCACGCCGCCAAGCGCGGTACCCCGACCATGGGCGGCGTCGTCTTCATCCTCGGTACCGTGCTCGCGTACCTGGCCGGGCACGTGGTGCTGTCCACCCTGCCGGACCGGGTGGTGGCGCACCCGCCGGGCATGACCATCACCGCGCTGGTACTGCTCGGGCTGATGGTGTTCAGCGGCGCGATCGGCTTCGTGGACGACTTCCTGAAGGTACGCAAGCGCAACAGCCTCGGTCTCAACAAGCGCGGCAAGCTCATCTCGCAGATGGTGGTCGGCGGCGTGTTCGGGCTGGTCGCGCTGTACGCCCCCGGTACCGGTGGGCAGACCGTGGGCAGCACCAAGCTGTCCTTCGTCCGCGACATCAACTGGTTCACCATCGGCAAGATCGGCGCGCTGGTCCTGTTCATCATCGTGGTGATGATGACGACGAACGCGGTGAACCTGACCGACGGCCTGGACGGGCTGGCCACCGGCGCGTCCACGATGGTGCTCGGCTCGTACATGCTGATCGCGTTCTGGCAGTACCGCCACTGGTGCGCCGACGTGGGCGCGCCCAGCTACAGCACGCACTACTGCTACCAGGTGCGCGACCCGCTGGAGATCGGCCTGATCGCCGGTGCGGCGGCCGGCGCCTGCCTGGGCTTCCTGTGGTGGAACGCGTCGCCGGCGCGGATCTTCATGGGCGACACCGGCTCGATGGCGCTGGGCGGGCTGATCGCGGGCATGGCGATGGCCACCCGTACCGTGCTGCTGCTGCCGATCGTGGGCCTGCTCTTCGTGATCATCGCGCTGTCCCTGGTGATCCAGGTGATCTCGTTCCGGACCACCGGTAAACGGGTGTTCCGCATGTCGCCGCTGCACCACCACTTCGAGCTGGCCGGGTGGAGCGAGGTCAACATCGTCATCCGGTTCTGGATCATCGCGGGGATCGGCGTGGTGGTCGGGCTCGGCCTGTTCTACGGCGACTTCCTGCGGGTGGTCAGTTGATGTTCCGGTTCTCCGGGTACGGGTACGACGAGAGCACCGGCGTCGCCCGGCTCCGCTACGAACTCGACGAGCAGCGGTTCGAGGAGGTCGTGGAGTTCCCGCCGGTACCGCTGACCGGCGCCCGGCGGGCCACCTTCCACCGGGTTCTGGACCTGCTGCACGTGGTCGCCGGTACCAGCTACTACAAGGTGGCCGCCCCGCCCGCGCTCGGCTCCGACACGGTCGCGCTGGCGCCCGGCGCGCACCGGTACGTCCGCGACCTGTACACGCACGGGCTGGGCGAGTTCGCGTACCGCAACGACCTGCCGCACGTGCTGGACCTCAAGCCCGAGTTCGGCGACGCGCCCGCGCCCGAGTCGCACCGGGTCGAGGGGCCGCCGCTGGTCAGCGTGGGTGGCGGCAAGGACTCCATCGTCTCGATCGAGGCGGTACGCGCGGCGGGGCTGTCCCCGGTGCTGTTCGCGGTGAACCCCAACTGGATCATCGAGGGCGTGGTCGACGCGTCCGGGCTGCCCGGCCGGTACGCGCGGCGGCGGATCGACCCGCGGCTGTTCGAGCTGAACGAGGCGGGCGCGTACAACGGGCACATCCCGGTGACGGCGATCAACTCGCTGATCGCGGTGGCGACCGCGGTACTGCACGGGCTGGGCCCGGTGGTGATGTCCAACGAGCGCTCCGCGTCCTCGCCGAACACGGTCTGGCAGGGGCACGAGATCAACCACCAGTGGTCCAAGAGTGAGGCGGCCGAGGCGGGACTGCGCGACGCGCTGGCCGCGCACGCCGGGCTGACCGACGGGTACTTCTCGCTGCTGCGCCCGTTCTCCGAGCTGCACATCGCCCGGATGTTCGCCCCGATCGACCGGTACGACCACGCGATGACCAGCTGCAACCGGGCGTACCTGCTGCGCGGGGCGACCGCCCGCTGGTGCGGCGACTGCCCCAAGTGCCGGTTCGTCTTCCTGGCCCTGGCCCCGTTCGTACCCCGGCCCCGGCTGGTCGACATCTTCGGCAAGGACATGCTCGCCGACCCCGCGCAGCTGCCCGGGTACCGCGAACTGGCCGGGGTGGACGGGCACAAGCCGTTCGAGTGCGTCGGCGAGGTGGCGGAGTCGCTG
This sequence comes from Rugosimonospora sp., assembly GCA_035278125.1. GTDB lineage: Bacteria > Actinomycetota > Actinomycetes > Mycobacteriales > Micromonosporaceae > DATEJJ01. The sequence continues at coordinate 5,563 of DATEJJ010001084.1, read as the reverse complement.
GTCGCGGTACAGCTGCTGCGCGGCGAGGAGTCGCCGGTACTGGCCGGGATCGCGGCGGCGGTACCGGCCGGGGGCTGGCCGTCGCAGGAGCAGGCGCGCGACGTGTTCTCGGCGCACGGGCGCGGGCTGGTGCCACCCCGGTACCACGGAGTCCTCGATGCGCTTGGCTGAGCTGGCCGGACGCTCGGTCGCCGTCTGGGGTACCGGGCGGGAGGGCGTCGCCGCGGTGGTCGCGCTGCGCAGGGTACCCGGGGTGACGCTCGTCGCCGCCGACGAGAACGCCAACCGGGACGCGGCCACCTGGGTGGGTGCCGCCGGACCGGTACCGCTGGCCCTGGGTGACGCGGCGTACCCCGCGCTCGCCGGTGCCGAGGTGGTGGTCAAGTCGCCGGGGATCAGCCGGTTCCACCCGTGGATGGCGCGGCTGGCCGAGGCCGGCGTGACCGTGACGAGCGGTACCCAGCTGTGGATGGCGGAGCACGCCGACCGGGCCGTGGGAGTGACCGGCAGCAAGGGCAAGAGCACCACGTCCAGCCTGGTACACCACCTGCTGGCCGGGCTCGGCGACCGGGTGGAGCTGGGCGGCAACATCGGGGTACCGATGCTGGCCATGCCGCCGGCCGACCGGTACGTGGTGGAGATGTCCAGCTACCAGTGCGCCGACCTGCGCGACAGCCTCCAGGTAGCCGCGGTGACCGCGCTGTTCCCCGAGCACTTCGACTGGCACGGCTCCGAGGAGCAGTACTACACCGACAAGCTCAACATCCTGGCCCAGCACCCCCGGCACGCCGTGGTCAACGGTCTCGACCCGCGGCTGCGGTCCCGGGTGGAGGCGATGGGCCTGCCGGTGACCTTCACCGGCGGCCCGGACTCGTTCCACGTGGATGCGGGCGGGTTCCGCTGGCGGGACACGCCGCTCTTCCCCCGCGCCGCGCTGCGCCTGCTGGGCGGGCACAACGCGGGCAACCTCTGCGTGGCGCTCGGGGTACTGGCGGCGCTGGGCGTGGACTGCGCGGCGCGGCGGGACGAGATCGCGGGAGTGGTCGCGACCTTCGAGGCGCTGCCGCACCGGCTCGCGGTGATCGAGGACCCGGCCGGCCTGACGTTCGTGGACGACACCCTCGCGACCAGCCCGTACGCCACCATCCTCGCGGTGGAGACGTTCGCCGGGCGGCCACTCACGCTGATCCTCGGCGGCGCCGACCGGGGGCTGGACTACACGGTGCTGCGCGACTTCCTGGCGGGGCGGGCGGATGGCGGTACCGTCATCGGCATCCCGGACAGCGGCCCGCGCATCCTGGCCGCGCTGGCCGGGCTGCCCGGGGTACACACGCAGGCCGTGCCCGATCTGGAGACGGCCGTGCGGTTGGCGCGCGAGCTGACCCCGCGCGGCGGTGTGGTCCTGCTGTCCCCGGCGGCGCCGAGCTACGGCCGGTTCGCCAACTTCGAGCACCGTTCGTTGGTCTTCCGGGACGCCATTACGTCATCGGCGGCCGACACGCCGTAGCAGCTACCCGGAGCCGGCCGGCGGCGCGACGATGATGGGCCGGTGGTCGGGGAGGCAGGCGCGGCACCGGTACGGCACGGACCGCTGGCGGCGCTGCGCGGCATGCTGGACCGGCCGCTCGCCTCGTACTACCTGCTGCTGTCCAGCTCGGGGCTGCTGCTGCTGATCGGCCTGGTGATGGTCTTCTCGGCCACCAGCGTGCAGTCGTTCGCCTCGGACGGCAACGCGTTCGCCCGGGTCAGCAAGCAGGCCATCTTCTCGCTGGTCGGGCTGCTCGCCTTCTGGATCTTCCAGCGGCTGCCCGCGCGCACCTACCGGGCGCTGGGCGTGCCGCTGCTGCTCACGTCCGTGTTCCTGCTCATCGTGCTGGACGCGCTGGCCCTGCTCGCCGGGCACGGGCACCGGGTACCCGGCCCGATCCACGCGGACACCGACCAGGCGCTCTGGCTCTACATCGGGCCGTTACAGGTGCAGCCCTCGGAGCTGGCGAAGCTGGCGCTGGCGCTGTGGGGCGCGCACGTGCTGGCGCTCAAGGGGCCGGCCATCGGCCGCTGGCGCGACCTGGCGGTACCCCTCTTCCCGGTGGCCGGGGTGCTGTTCATCCTGGTCGGGTACAACGACTTCGGCACCATGGTCTGCCTGTTCCTGCTGTTCCTGGGCCTGCTCTGGGCGGCGGGCGTACGGCTGCGGGTGTTCGGCGGCATGGGGCTGGTCGCGATGACCGGGCTCATCCTGCTGATCCTGATGCCCGGCAAGAACTACCGGGTGGAGCGGCTGACCTCGTTCGCGCACGCCGGCTCGTGCACCGCGCAGGAGAAGCAGGACGCCTGCTTCCAGGCGATCCGCGGCATGTACGCGATCGCGGACGGCGGCTGGTTCGGCGTCGGCCTGGGCGAGGGCCGGGCGAAATGGGGGTACCTGCCCAACGGGAACAACGACTTCATCTTCGCGGTGATTGCGGAGGAGTTGGGCGTGGTCGGCTGCTTCGTGGTGCTCGCCCTGTTCGCCGTGCTCACCTACACCGGCCTGCGCATCGCCCGCCGGGTCGACGACCCGTTCCGGCGTATGGTCGCCGCCGGCATCACCACCTGGCTGGTCGGGCAGACGTTCATCAACATCGGCGGAGTCACCGGCCTGCTGCCGATCACCGGCCTGCCGCTGCCGTTCATCTCGGACGGCGGCAGCGCGCTGGTGGTGACCATGGCCGCGGTCGGTCTGCTCGCCTCGTTCGCCCGCGGTGAACCCGACGCCGCCCGTGCCCTACACGCCCGTCCGCCCGATCGGTGGGTGCGACTACTCTGGGCGCCGTTGCCCCCGCTGCCGCGCCCCGCGGCGCGCAAGCCGGGGGCGGTCCAGAGACGGTCGTGAGGGGAGTTTGGTGGTGGGCGCGCTTCGGTCGGTCGTCCTGGCCGGTGGTGGTACGGGCGGGCACGTGTACCCGCTGCTCGCGTTCGCGGACTGCCTGCGCCGGCACGATCCGCGCCTGCGGATCACCTGCCTGGGCACGGCCCGCGGGTTGGAGAACGAGATCCTGCCGCCGCGCGGGTACGACCTTCGCCTGGTACCCGCGTACCAGTTGCCCCGGTCGGTCAACATGAACCTGGTCCGGACGCCGGACCGGATGTGGCGGGCGGCCAAGGCGACCCGCGAGATCCTGGACGAGGTGGACGCCGAGGTGGTGGTGGGCTTCGGCGGGTACGTGGCGGTTCCGGCGTACCTGGCCGCGTGGCGGCGGCACACCCCCATCGTCATCCACGAGGTGAACGTGCCACCCGGCGTGGCCAACCGGATGGGCATGCGGTTCACCAGGAACGTCGCGGTCGGTTTCCCGCACCAGGTACGGCAGGTGGCCTCGCTGCGCGACGCCCGGGTGGTCGGGGTGCCGCTGCGCCCGGCCATCGCGCAGTTGGACCGCGCCGCGCTGCGCGCGCAGGCCCGCGCGTACTTCGGGCTGGACCAGTACCGGCCCACGCTGTTCGTGTTCGGCGCGTCGCAGGGGGCCCGCTCGATCAACCTGGCCATGGCCGGCGCGGCCAAGTCGCTGACCGCCGCCGGGGTCCAGGTGCTGCACATCATGGGCGCCCGCAACGAACCGGTGGAGATACCCCCCGACCTGCCCGCGCCGTACGTGACGCTGAAGTTCCTGTCCGAGATGGAGCTGGGGTACGCGGCGGCCGACCTGGCGCTGTGCCGGGGCGGGGCGATGACCTGCGCGGAGACCGCGGCGATCGGCCTGCCGGCGATCTACGTCCCGCTCCCGTACGGCAACGGTGAGCAGCGCCGCAACGCGCTGCCCGTGGTGGAGGCCGGCGGCGGGGTACTGGTGGACGACGCGGAGCTGAGCCCGGACTGGATCGAACGGACGGTGATCCCGCTGCTGCGCGACCCGGCGCGGATCGCCGCGATGGGCACCGCCGCGGCCGGGTACGGGCGCCGCGACGGCGACGAGGCGCTACGCCGGTACGTGCTGGAGGTGGTCTCCTGATGGCCGAGCGCTTGGGCGAGGGCACGGCTGGCAACGTCAGGCCGGCCCTTGGCTCGCATGCATGCGAAGGGGCGGCCTGATGGCCATGGAGCTGACGGCCGAACAGCTGGGCCGGGTGCATCTGATCGGCATCGGCGGGGTGGGCATGAGCGCGGTGGCCCGGCTGCTGCTGACCCGGGGGATCGCGGTGAGCGGCAGCGAACTGCGCGACTGGCCGGCGCTGCACGGGCTGCGCGCGCTGGGCGGTGTGGTGCACATGACCCACCAGGTGTCCAATCTGGACGGTGTGGACACCGTGGTGTACTCCACCGCGATCCCGCAGGACCACCTGGAGCTGGTGGAGGCGCGGCGGCGCGGGCTGCGCCTGCTGCACCGCTCCGAGGCGCTGGCCGCGGCGATGGCGGGGCGGCGTACCATCGCGGTCGCCGGTACCCACGGCAAGACGACGACCACCTCCATGACCACGCTGGTGCTGCAGCACGCCGGGCTGGACCCGTCGTTCGTCATCGGTGGCGAGATCTCCGAGGTGGGCTCCAATGCGCACCACGGCAGCGGCGAGTACTTCGTCGCCGAGGCGGACGAGAGCGACCGCTCCTTCCTGCGGTACCGGCCGTTCGTCGCGATCGTCACCAACATCGAGGGCGACCACCTGAACACGTACGGCACGATCGAGGCGCTGGCCGACGCGTTCGTCGAGTTCTGCCAGCGGGTGGAGCCGGGTGGCTTCGTGGTCACCTGTGCCGACGACCCGGGTACCCGGTCGCTCGCCCAGCGCGCCCGGAGCGCCGGCCTGACCGTGTACACGTACGGCGAGGCGGACGGCGCGGACCTGCGGCTGAGCGAGATCACCTCGTCCGCGTCCGGGGTGCGCTATCTGGCCACAGTGGACGGTCAGCCCCGGGGCGAGGTGGCGCTGCCGGTACCGGGGCGGCACATGGGGCTCAACTCGGCGGCGGCGGTACTCACCGCGCTGCGGCTGGACCTGCCGATGGACTCGATCGTCGAGGCGCTGGCCTCCTTCCCCGGGGTACGCCGGCGGTTCGAGCTGAAGGGCACCGCGGACGGGGTGCGCGTCTACGACGAGTACGCGTACCACCCGACCTCGATCACGGCGGCGGTCACCACGCTGCGCGAGGTGGCCGGGGAGGGGCGGCTGCTCGTGGTCTTCCAGCCGTACCGGATGTACCGCACCCGGGACCTCCAGGCGGAGATCGCCACCGCGCTGGCGCTGGCCGACGAGGTGGTGGTGCTGGAGGTCTTCGGCCCGGGCGAGGTACGCGAGCCGGGCGAGGGGGGCGCCGCGCTCACCGGCGCGATCGATCTGCCCGCCGGGGCCAAGGTCTTCGTCCCCGACTGGGACGCGGTACCCGCCGAGGTGGCCCGCCGCGCGCGGCAGGGTGACGTGGTGGTCACCATGGGTGCACCGCCCATCTCGCTGATGGGCGACGAACTCCTGGCCGCCCTGGCCGACCGCGCGCCGTACCGCCCGCGCCACGCCACACCCGCCCCCTCCGGACCCCCATGACGGTGCGGGCTGGCGGGCGCGGGTGGCGGCTGGTGCGCGCGCCGGC
>DATEJJ010001083.1:0-12857 GCA_035278125.1 Rugosimonospora sp. | reverse complement strand
GCCGGCGCGCGCAGCGGCGTGGGGCCGAGGCCGAACAGGCCGATGGCGCACCGGCGGACCCGGTCGTCGGTGTGTATTTCCACCGCGACCGTGGCGCCGGCGATGGCGTAGTCCCCGCGCCTGCGGGCGAACTCCTCGATGGCGAAACCGCGGCGCCCGCTCCAGCGGGGGAAGGTGGCACCGGTCAACAGCTCGTCGGGGGCCAGGTCGGTGCTCCAGATGCCGGTGAAGAAACGGCCGGCGGGGATGCTGCGCCGGCCGCGTGGCGAGCACGCCTCCAGTTGCGCGTCGAGGGTCAGGGCCACCGCCGGATATTCGGCGGCGGCGTCGGCGTGCGCCAGCGAGCCACCGAGGGTGCCCGGTTGCGGATCTGGAAGTGCCCGATCAGCGGCGTCGCCCGGGCGAGCAGCGGGACCAGCCGGGCCACGTCCGCCGACCGTTCGATCGTCGCCTGGGTGGTACCCGCGCCGATCCACAGGCAGTCCGCCCGCTGCTCGATGCCCCGCAGCTCGACCAGGCGGCGCAGGTCCACGAGGTGGCGCGGGGCCGCCATGCGCAGGGCGAGCAGCGGTACCAGGCTCTGCCCGCCGGCGATGGGTTTGGCGTCCTCGCCCAGATCCGCCAGCCGGGTGACGGCTTCGCCGAGATCGGCCGGAGCGTGGTAGTCGAATGTGGACGGTTTCACGCCAGCACGCCCCGGGCCTCGTGGATCAGCGTGACGATCGCCTCCGGCGTCAGCGGCAGCCGGGTGATCTCCACCCCCAGCGGCGCGAGCGCGTCCGCGACCGCGTTCACCACGGCCGGCGGCGCGCCGATCGCACCGCCCTCGCCGACGCCCTTGTGGCCGCCGGGGCCCGGCCCGGGTGTCTCGATGTGCCCGTACTCGATGGTGGGTACCTCGGCGGCGGTGGGGAGCAGGTAGTCCAGGAAGGTGGAGCTGATCGGGTTGCCGTCCGGGTCGTACGCCAGGTGCTCGAAGAGCACGCCGCCGATACCCTGTACCGTGCCGCCGGCGATCTGACCCTCCACCACCGCCGGGTTGATCATCGGCCCGCAGTCCTCGCTCACGACGTACCGCAGCAGGGTCACTTTCCCGGTGCGTACGTCGACCTCGCAGGTGCACACGTGGGTGGCGTTGGTCAGGATCATGAAGCTCTCGGCCCGGTACCGGCCGCTGGCCTCCAGCCCCGGGGGTACGTCCGGCGGCAGGTCGTCGGGGCGGAAATACGCGATGTCGGCGATCTCGGCCAGCGACACCGCGGCCGTGGGTACCCCGCGGACGTGTGCCTGCCCGCCGGCGAGTTCGATGTCGTCGACCGACGCCTCCAGGTGGTGCGCGGCAATCGCGGCGATCCGCTGGCGCAGTACCCCGGCCGTCTCGGCCACCGCACCGGCGGTCACCGAAGCGGAGCGGCTGCCGCTGGTACCGCCGCCGAACGGGGTGATCGCCGTGTCGCCCTGGATGGTGTTGACATCGGCGATGTCCACCCCCAGCGCGTCGGCGGTCAGTTGGATGACGGTTGTCTCCAGGCTGTTCCCCGTCGAGCCGCCGGCGACGTACACGTTCACCTTGCCGGACGGTTCGATCCGGATGGTCGCGCCTTCGGTGCCGTGCAGGGGTGTCACCCCCGCGGTCGGTTCCACGAACGTCGAGATACCCACACCCAGGAATCGCCCCGCCGCCCGGGCCTGCTCCTGCTCGCGCCGGAAGGCGTCATAGTCCAGCATCCGCAGGGCCTGCTCGAATGTCTCCAGTGGAGTGATGTCGCGGTACGGGATACCGATCGGGTTGAGGTAGGGCAGTTCGTCCTGGCGCAGCAGGTTGCGGCGGCGCAGTTCGGCCGGGTCCATGGCCATCCGGCGGGCCGCGGTGTCCAGCGTCATCTCCCGCGCCAGCGACTCGAACTGCCACGGCCCCCGGTACGCGGTGCGGCCGACGGTGTTGGACAGCACCGAGGTGGTGGCGAACGCGGCCTCGGGTATCCGGTACGGGCCGGGAAAGAACATGCCCACCGCCACGGAGGTGCCGACCGGCCACGGCACCGGGTACGCGCCGACGTCCTGGACGTGCTCGATCGCGGTCGCCAGTATCGTGCCGTCGGCATCGAATGCCATCTGCACGGTACCGTGCTCGTGGCGCGCCTGCCCGGCCGACACGAGGTTCTCCCACCGGTCCTCCACCCACTTGAGCGAGCCGGGAACCTTGAGCGCGGCCAGCATGAGGCACATCTCCTCGCGCTGCGGCAGTACCTTCTGCCCGAAGCCGCCGCCGGTGTCGCGCATCACGACCCGTACCCGGTGCTCGGGCAGGCCCAGCAGCCGCGAGCAGAACAGCCGCATCTCGTGCGGTGACTGGGTCGCCGCCCAGATCGTCAACTCGCCGCTGGCCGGGGCCCACTCGGTCACCAGCCCGCGGGTCTCGATCGGTACCGCCGCGTACGCCTGCTGGTAGATCGTCTGCCGTACCGTCCACTGTGCTGAGTCGAAGACGGGTGCCAGATCCGACACCGGCCGCCCGCCCATCTCGCCCAGCACGTTGTCCGGATAAGCGGGGAACACCGATGCGTCACCGGTGCGGGCGCTGGCATAGTCGACCACGGGCGGCAGCGGGTCGTAGTCGACCGCGACAAGCTCCGCCGCATCCTCGGCGACGTAGCGGTCGGTGGCGACCACCAGCGCCACCGGGTCACCGACGAACCGCACCTCGTCCTCGGCCAACGGCGGGCGCGGCGAGTCCGGCACGTCGCGGCCGATCATCGTGTACCACTGCTCGCGTACGCCCGGATTGAGATCCGCCGCTACGAACACCGCGTGCACACCGTCAACAGTCAATGCCTCGGACACGTCGATGCCGCCGATCCGGGCGCGCGCCAACGGGCTGCGGACGAAGCACGCGTGCAGCATGCCCGGGCGTACCACGTCGTCCACGAACGAGCCGCGACCGGTCAGCAGCCGCGGATCCTCGGTCCGCGGCACGCGACTGCCCACGTACCGCGCCGCGCTGGAGCCAGTTCTCGACATGGGGGATCCGCCGTTTCTGCATCGGATCAGGGCGGAGGACGAGGGATGCTAAACGAGTGTACAGCACTTGCTGGGCACCTTCTTAGCATGAGCGAAAAGTACATGTCAAGGGCCCTGCGGTACCCTCCGCCGGAGCGGAGTGCCGGCGGTCGAGCCGCCGTCGACGGCCAGTACCGTGCCGGTGATGAACCGGGAGCGGTCGCTGCCGAGATAGACCGCGGCCTCGGCGACGTCGTCCGGTGTGCCTTCCCGCCGCAGGGGCTGGTTGGCCGCCATGCGCGCACGGATCGCCCGGGTCTGTGCCTCGGCGTGGTCGCCGCCGATGGAGGAGGCGAGCAGCCGTGTCGGGATGTTGCCGGGGGCGATGCAGTTGACGCGGATGTCGTATTCGGCCAGTTCGATCGCGACACACTTGCTGAGGTGTATGACCGCGGCCTTGGCGCCGCGGTAGGCCATGACACCGGGGCCGGGGATGATGCCGCCGATCGAGGTGACGTTGACGATGGACCCACCACCGTTGGCCGCCATGTGCCGGGCGGCCTGCTGGGTGCCGGCGATGGCGCCGAGCGCGTCGACCGCCATGACGCGGATGAAGTCGGCGAAGTCGTCATCGAGGAACCTGGCGTACAGGGCCCCGGAGATCGCGGCGTTGTTCACCATGACGTGCAGCCCGCCGAAGCTCGCGACGGCGAAGGCGAGCAGGTCGCGGATCTGGTCGGGAAACCCGACATCGGTCTCCTGGAACAGCGCACCCGGGCCGAGGGTGCGGGCGAGCGCGTCCCCGCCGTCCCGGTCCACGTCGGCGACGACCACCCGTGCGCCTTCGGCGATGAAGCGTTCGGCGATCGCGCGACCGATGCCGGTCGCCGCACCGGTGACGACCGCGACCTTTCCGGTCAGCTCCGCCTTTCCGGTCAGCTCTGCGCCCATCGCGCCTCCACAGACGTCTCGTACGGGCTGGCGGGTCACCAGGTAACGGGCAGCTCGTACACGCCGTACGCGAGCCGGTCGTGCTTGAACGCGACCTGGTCGAGCGAGGTGGCCAGCCGCAGGGTGGGTACGCGCCGGAAGAGCGTGCCGAAGACGACCTGCAACTCGACCCGCGCCAACTGCTGGCCGACGCACTGGTGGATGCCGTAGCCGAAGGCGTGGTGGTGGTGTGCGGTGCGGTACAGGTCGAGCCGCTCGGGTTCGGGGAACGCTCGCGGGTCGCGGTTGGCGCTTGCCAGCTCGATGATGATTCCCTCGCCGGCGCGGATGACCACGCCGCCGATCTCGATGTCCTCCCGGGCGATCCGGCGCTGGCCGCCGTGGATGATGGTCAGGTAGCGCAGCAGTTCCTCCACCGCGTTCGCGATGGCCTTCGGGTCGTCGCTGTGGCGCAGCACCGCCAACTGGTCGGGGTGTTCGAGCAGCGCCAGCGTGCCCAGGCCGATCATGTTGGCGCTCGTCTCGTGCCCGGCAATCATCAGCCCGGTAGCGATCTGGGTCGCCTCGCGCGCCGTCAGCTCGCCCGCACGCACCCGTTGCGCCAGTTCGGACAGCAGGTCGTCGCGCGGGTCGGCGGCGCGGGAGCTGATGAGCCGGGCCAGGTGGCCGCCCATCGCCCGGGCCGACTCCATGCTCTGCTCGGGCGTCGCGGAGCGGCTCACCCCGACGACCGCGTTGCGCTGGAGGAAGTCGTGGTCTTCGTACGGCACCCCGAGGATCTCACTGATCATCAGGGTGGGCAGGGGCAGCGCCAGCATCGCGACGAGGTCGGCGGGCTTCGGGCCGTCGAGCATCGCACCGATGAGCTCGTCGGTGATGCGCTGGATGACCGGTCGCGCCGCCTCCACCCGCCTGGTGGTGAACGGGCTCGTCATCATCCGCCGGTACCGGGTGTGTTCGGGCGCGTCCGAGTTGAACACCGAACGGGGACGGTGCGAGACGGTCGCGGCCATGCCCTCGTTCCAGTGCGGGAATCCGGGCAGCCGCTCGTCGACGCTCACCCGGGGATCGGCCAGCAGGGCCCGCTGCTCGGCGTGGCCGGTGACGATCCACGGCGTGCTGCCGTCCCAGATCAGCACCCGGGACAGCGGCGCCGCTGCCGCCCGCCGGCTCAGCTCCGGCGGGGGATCGAACGGGCAGCCGGGTGTTCGCGGTAGCGGAAACTGCACGGTCACGGCGTGACCCGGATCGCCTGGGCGGGACAGACCGCGGCCGCGTGCGCGACGCCGGGCGCCGCTTCGTCCGGTGGTGTCGCGGTCAGGAGCACGACGACGCCGTCCTCGTCGCGCTGGTCGAACACGCTCGGGGCCGCGACGACGCACTGCCCGGCGGAGATGCACGAGTCCTGGTCGACGTCGACGTTCATGACCGATCTCCTCGGGTATTCATCTGCCGCAACCTCCTTCGGCGGCGTTGCGCGCGCGACGCCGCCAGTGAAACACTCCACCTTGCTTAAGTCAATCGCTTGATTGTAAGAGCGAGGGGAAGAGGGATGCCGGGCGTCGTCGTGGTCGGGGCGGGACTGGGCGGGGTACGCACCGTGGAGCGGCTGCGTGCGAGCGGGTACACCGGGCGGATCGCGCTCGTGGGCGCCGAGGAGCACGCCCCGTACGACCGGCCGCCACTGTCCAAACAGGTGCTTCGGGGCGAGTGGGCGCCGGAGCGTACGGTGCTGCGCGACAAGCCAGGTCTGGATGCGCTCGGTGTGTCGTGGCACCGGGGTGTGGCGGCCGTCGGGCTGCGGGGTACCACGGTCGACCTCGACGACGGTACGGCGGTACGCGCGGACATGGTGGTGCTCGCCACCGGCGCCACGGCCCGGAGGTTGCCGGGACAGCCGGACACCGCCGGTACGCTCCGCACGCGGGACGACGCCGTCGCCCTACGCGATGCGCTGACGGCATCCCGGTCCCTGCTCATCGTCGGCGCCGGCTTCATCGGCGCGGAGGTGGCCGGCGCGGCGCGCGGGCTGGGGCTTGACGTCACCGTGGTCGAGTCACTGCCGGCGCCGTGCGAACGAGCGCTCGGACGGCAGGGTGGCGAGCGTGCCGCACGACTGTTCGCGGAGGCCGGGGTTCAGTTGCGGTGCGGTACCGGCGTGGCGCGGTTCGCGGACGGCCACACGGTGGCGCTCACGGATGGCTCGTCCGTGACGGCTGACGTCGTACTCGTCGGCGTGGGCGCCGCGCCGAATGTGGGTTGGCTGGCCGGTACCGGGTTGGCCGTTTCCGGCGGCATCGCGTGCGACGGCTACGGCCGCGTGCCGGGAGCCGACCGGGTCTGGGCGCTCGGCGATGCCACGGCCTGGTGGGACGCGGCCCGCGGACGGAGTTTCCGGTCGGAGCACTGGACCAGCACGGTGGACCAGGTGGCCGTGGTCGTGGCGGACATGCTGGGACAGCCGGCGCCGCCGCCGGCCGTGCCCTACGCCTGGTCCGACCAGTTCGGCCTGAGAATCCAGCTCTACGGCCGCCCCGACCTGGCCGAGGAAGTGGTGCCGCTGCACGGTTCCGGGGCGGTCAAGGGCACCGTGCTCGGCTACCTGGCCGGCGACCGGCTGGTCGCGGTCGCCGGATTCGGGGCGGCCCGCCACGTCGCGCCCTACCGGAACCTCGTTGCCGGGGGCGCCGGCCGGGCCGCGGTGTTGTCGCACGCCCGGAGTCGCTGATTCAGCGCCGCGTCCCCGTCACGGGTGCCGACCAGAGGCCGACGAGCGCGTCGATCAGACCGGTCGCCCACTGCTCGGTCCGCCGGGGTGCGGGGTTGCCCTCGGCGAGGGTACGTTCCCGTTCGGCGCACGCGTGCACGATGACGTGCGAGGCGATCTCGCCCCGCTGCTCCCGTACGCGCGGCGGCAGGCCGGCCAGGCACCGGTTGAGGCCCACCCTGGCGGCGTGCGTCGACGTCGAGGTGGTGGCTTCGGTGACCATGATGTCCCGCAGTGCCGGATCGGTCATCACCTGAGCCGCGAAGCGGTAGAACCACGTGGGCGGGGTGTGCCTGGCCAGGTGGTCGGTGTACGGGTACACCACGCACCCGACCCAGTCCCGCAGTTCGGTCGAGTCGCCGATCTGTTCGAGCATCTGTTGCCGGGACTGCTCCACGTCCAGGGTGAACCGCCGCACCAGGGCCCGGATGAGGTCGGTCTTCGAACCGAAGTGGTATCCCACGACCGCGGTGTTGCCCTGCCCGGCGGCCTCGCCGATCTGCCGGTTCGACACGGCGTAGACGCCGTGCTCGGCGAACAGCCGCTCGGCGGTGTCCAGGATCGCCTTCTGCGTACCCGCCACCCGGTCGCTGTCCCCGCGCGGCGTGCGTTGGGTCCGGCCGCGCAACAGGTCCGGCGAGCCGGTGAGCGTCGGCCCGGGCAGTCCTCGTGGTTGCATGGGAATCGCGGATCTCCTTGCCTTGCTTGGGCGCCACCGGGTTCGGGCGAAGTATACCGGCGCGTGTGGCGCGTGCTGATAGTGCACATGTCTGTTCTCATAGCGAACTCAAGGCTAGGGTGTGCGGCATGTCGTATGACGTGATCGTCCTCGGCAGCGGAGCCGCCGGTCTCACGGCCGCGTTCACCGCCGCGCACGAGGGTGCCCGGGTCATGGTGTTCGAGAAGCACGGCCGGATCGGCGGTACCAGCGCCTGGTCGGGCGGGCACGTGTGGATCCCGAACAACCCGCACATGGCCGGTATCGGCGCCGCGGACAGCGTCGAGGAGGCGATGGCGTACCTGATGTCGCTGGGCCGCGGCATCGTCGACGAACGGCTGGTGCGGGCGTTCGTGGACGGCGGCCCACGGATGGCCCGGTACCTGGAGGAGCAGGGCGGGGTCAGGTTCTTCGCCGTACCTGGGCTGCCCGACTACTACCCGTCCAATCCCGGTGGAAAGCCCGGCGGCGGGCGCACCATGGGGACCGAGATGTTCCCGTTCGACGAACTCGGCGAGTGGAAGGACCGGATCGAGCCGGGCCCCTACTATCCCGCCGACTACCGGATGGACGAGACCTCGATCGGGGCGGCCGTACCGAAGCCACCGTCCGCTGAGGAGCGCGCCCGGCGGGCGGTACGGTCCGAGCGCGGCATGGGCCAGAGCCTGGTCGGCATGCTCGTCGCCGCGTGCTTGCGGGAGCGCGTCGGGTTCGAGGTGTCCGCACCCGCGGTGGAGCTTCTCGTGGTGGACGGTCGGGTGGCGGGTGCGGTGTTGGCGGGCCCGCACGGGCGCCGGACGGTACGCGCCGAGCGGGGCGTGATCCTGGCGACCGGCGGGTTCGAGTGGAATCCGGAGTACTGCGCCACGTTCCTGCGCGGGGTGGTCGGCATGCCCGTCTCGATCCCCACCAACACCGGTGACGGGTTGCGCATGGCGATGAGTGTCGGCTCGGCGCTGCAGAACATGCGCGAGGCGTGGTGGATACCGGCCACCACCCTCCCGCCGGGGGTGAACCCGATGAACCGCGAGATGGTCAACGGCGATCGCACCCGACCGCGCAGCATCATGGTGAACCGCCAGGGCCGCCGGTTCACCAACGAGGCGGTGAACTACAACGCGATCGGTGGCGCCTTCCACCAGGAGGACGTCAACGCGTTCGGCTACGCGAACCTCCCGGCGTGGCTCATCTTCGACCACGCGTATCTCACGCGGTACGGCTCGATCGGCCGGCCGTACACCGGCGGGACGCCGGCCTGGCTCGTCGAGGCGCCCACCCTCGCGGCGCTGGCGAAGCAGCTCGGCGTACCGCCCGGCGAGCTGGAGAACACTGTCGAACGCTGGAACGCGAACGTGGCGTCCGGTGTGGACCCGGATTTCCACCGCGGCCAGACCGCCCACGATCTGTGGTGGGGCGACCCGTACCGGAAGGGTCACCTCGACGCCACGCTCGGCCCGCTGGACACGCCGCCGTTCTACGCCCTCGAACTCACCATCGGCACGCTCGGCACCAAGGGCGGGCCGAAGGTGGACGCCGACGCCCGGGTGATCGACCTCAACGGCGTACCCATCCCCGGCCTGTACGCCGCCGGAAACGTGTCGTCCCCGACCGGTGCCTCGTACGGCGGACCCGGCGGCACGCTCGGGCCGGGCATGACGTTCGGCTGGCTGGCGGGGCGGCACGCGGCGCACGGCTGAGGTCACGGGCGTCACGCCACGGCGAGCTGGCGGTACCGGCTCCGGTGGAAGACCAGCGGCTCGCCGTCGGTGTCGGCGTGGACGCCGAGTATCCGCAGCAGGGCGATGACGTGGTCGCCGGCCGGCAGTTCGGCGTGGAGGCGGCAGGCCAGCCAGGCGACCGCGCCGTCGATGAAGACGGCACCGCCGGGAACCACCCGCCAACCGACACCCTTGAACCGGTCACCGTCCTTGTCGGACAGCGAGCGGCAGGCGAGCTCGTGCTTGCCGGCCAGCACACTGATGCCGAGTTGACCGCTCCACCGCAGCCGGCTCCACGTCCTCGATCCGGCCTGCACGCACAGGGATACCAGCGGCGGGTCCATGGACACCGGTACGAACGTGCTCGCGGCCATCCCGACCGGTACGCCGTCGACGAGCGCGCACGCGGCCGTCACGCCGCTGGGGAAGCAGCTGAAGACCCGGCGGAGCTCCATCGGGTCGGTAGGTGGGGTCAGCCCGTCCATGCCCGCTTTCCTCTCGCCACCGGCGCTGGTCGACACTAGCACGCCATCGACATTTTCAATCAACCGTTTGACTTAGACCGCTGTGACGTTGTTTACTGCTGGGCATGACCCCGCAGACCGCGGCGCGCCCGTTCTACCCGCCCGAGGGGTTCGGTGCGCCGAAGGACCGGCACGGCCGCTGCGACGGCGCCCCGAACCTGCCGCCCGGCACCGAGGTGTTCTCCGCGGACGACCACATCTCGCTGGCCGACGACATCTTCTACGAGCGGCTGCCCGAGCAGTACCGCGAGCGCGCACCGCGCGTCTGGTACGAGGACGGCGCGTACCAGCTGGGCCGGGGCGGCAGGTCCTTCCTGCCCGCCGAGTTCACCCACGTGCTCATGCAGTACGACCCGCTCACCGGTGCCGGCAGCGCCAACCTCGACGGCCGCCTCGCGGAGCTGCGCGAGGACGGCATCGCCCGGGAGCTGGCGTTCCCGAACGCGCTCCTGGCCCTGCTGCACTTCCCCGACCGCGACATCCGCGAACGCTGCTTCCGGATCTACAACGAGTACCTCGCCGACCTGCAGGAGCGCTCCGGCGGTCGGTTCTGGGGTGTCGGCCTGGTCAACTGGTGGGACGCGGCGGGTACGCGCCGCACGCTCGCCGAGCTGAAGTCCTTGGGAGTCAGGACCTTCCTGCTCCCGCTGAACCCGGGCAAGGGCGAGGACGGCAACCCGATCGACTACGCGAGTACCGCGATGATCCCGGTGTGGGACGCCATCGAGGAGGTCGGTATCCCCGTCGCCCACCACATCGGAGAGTCGCCGCTGGGCGCGCCGTGCGAGGTCAACGGGATCGCCGTCGGCATGATGCACAACGTCGCCCCGTTCCGGGAGATGTTCGGGAAGTACATCTTCAGCGGCATCCTCGACCGCCACCCGGGCGTGCAGATCGGGTGGTTCGAGGGTGGGCTCAACTGGGTCCCCTCCGCCCTCCAGGACGCCGAGCACGTGCACGCGTCGTACCGGCACATGCTGGACCGGCCGATCGAGCGCGACGTCCGGGACTACTGGAAGCGCAACATGTGGGCGTCTTTCATGGTCGACCCGATCGGCCTGGGATCGCTCGACCAGATCGGTGTCGACCGGGTCATGTGGGCCGCGGACTACCCGCACAACGAAAGCACGTTCGGCTACTCGCAGCGGTCGGTGGCGGCGGTCGTCGACGCGATCGGCCCCGAATCCGCCGCGCTCGTGGTGAGCGCCAACGTGCGGAACTTCCTGGGGCTCGCGGCGGCACCGAGCCAGCAGGCTTGACGATGGTCGAGATCCCGGAGGCGCCGGACCTGCCCCGGATGCGGCGCGCGTGCGGTGCGCGCCTGCGCTCGGCGATGGCCGCGCAGGGCGTGGACGCGCTGATCCTGCTCGGCAACAGCCACGTGGCGTACGCGACGGGGGCGAGCTGGCCGCTCATCGACTCGGGTATGTCCCATGTGGACCGGCCGGTCGCGGTGGTGCTCGCCGGCGACGAGTGGCCGCACCTGTACCAGCCGTTCCGGCACGGCGGTACCCCCGGGGCCGAACTGCCGGACGACCACCGCCACGGCCCGGTGTACCTGGAGTTCGACGAGGGTGTGGCGGGTTTCGCCAGGGACGTCGCGGAGCTGGTACCGGCCACGGCGACGGTGGCCGTGGACGAGCTGACCGGTGCGATGCGACGCGCTCAGACCACACTCTTCCGGGCCGGCCCGCCCCGGGACGCGGGACCGATCCTGACCGCCGCCAAGGTGGTCAAGACGCCGGACGAGCTGGCGTGCCTGCGCCGGGCCACGCAGCTGACCCAGGACGCCATGGTGCATGTGCAGGCGGCGCTGGCACCGGGTATCCGCCAGATCGACCTGTCGGCGCGGTTCGTGCGGCGGGCATTCGAGCTGGGTGCGACCGCCAATCTCCTGGAGCCGATCTGGCAGGTGATGCAGGAGTCGAAGGACGCGGTGTGGACCACGCACGGCGACCTGGCGCTGCCGTTGCTGACGACCGAGCGCGAACTGGCGACGGGCGACGTGCTGTGGACCGACGTCAGTATCAGCTACGCCGGCTACTGTTCCGACTTCGGCCGCACCTGGATCGTCGGTGCGGAGCCCACCCCGCGGCAGCGCGCACAGTTCACCCGGTGGCGCGAGATCCTCGACGCGGTGCTTTCCGTGACGGGTCCCGGAACCACCACCGCGGCGCTGACCAAGGCGGCCACGACGGCGAACGGCGGCAGCCGCCCGTGGGTACCCCACTTCTACCTGGGGCACGGCCTGGGTACCAACGCCGCCGAGATGCCGTTCATCGGTACCGACCTGGGCGAGGCGTTCGACGAGGGGCAGGTACTGGTGCCGGGCATGGTGGTCGTGCTCGAACCGATCGCGTGGGAGGACGGCACGGGCGGGTACCGGAGCGAGGAGATCGTGGTCATCACCGAAGAGGGGTACCTGCCCCTGACCGACTACCCCTACGCGCCCTATGGCGACTGAGGTTCTGCCCGACGGCCGGGCGCTGCGTCACGGGCGGCGGGAGCGCGCGCTCGCGCAGATGCGGGCACACGACATCGATGTGCTGGTACTGGGGCGCCCGGCCAACGTCCGGTACGTGACCGGGGCGCACCGGCTGTGGGTGGCGGGGACGCACCCGTTCGGGCCCAGCTGCGTCCTGGTCCGCGCCACCGGCGAGATCCACCTGCTGAGTACCTGGGACGAGGGCGTACCGGAGGACATTCCGCACGAGCGTTTGTTCGGGATCACCTGGAACCCGGTGAACGCGGTCGCGGTGCTGCGCGGCATTCCCGGCGCGGCCGGGGCCCGGCGGGTGGGTACCGACGCGCTGTCGCCGATGTACGCCGACCTGCTGCCGACGGCCTTCCCGGCCGCCGAACTTGTCGACGGCGAACTGGCCATGCGCGCCGCCCGGCGGGTAAAGACGGCCGAGGAACTGGTCGCGATCCGGGAGGCGGTGACGATCGCCGAGACCAGCCTGGCCGCCGCGGTCGGCGCGCTGCGTCCGGGCGCGAGCGAGCAGGAGTTGGCGGGGGTACTGCTGGAAGCCGCGGCGGGCAGCGGGGTGGCCACGCCCGCGGTCCAGGACGCCGCCTGGTTGACCTCGCGGGCGCACCCGTGGCGGCGTGCCGGCGGGGACCGGCGCGCACGGTCGGGGGATCTCGTGGCGTTCACCGCGGGAGTCGTCGCGGGCGGG
>DATEJJ010001082.1:0-2268 GCA_035278125.1 Rugosimonospora sp. | reverse complement strand
GATCGCCGGTGGCGCGGCGTCCACTGTGGCCGCCACGGCGGCTCCGGGTACGGCGGCGGGCGCCGGGTTCATGCCCGCGATGCCGATGGGCATGGCGGGTGCGGCGGACGGCGCCGGTACCGGGCGGCGGGTACCGCCCTGGCTGGTGGAGACCGAGGACGTGTGGGGCGAGTCCACGCCGGTCGCCCCGGCGGTGCTCGGCGAGGACCCGGCCGACGCTGTCGAGCAGGTGCGGCGGGCGTGGGCCTGAGCCCGGACCGCCAGGCAGAGAAGGAGAATCCGATGGATGACGGCGTCAGTGAACTGATGCGGCGTACCGCCCGGCTGCGCTGGTTGGTGGACGAGGTGGCCGCCGCGGTACCGGACCGGGCCGAGGGCACCGACCGCACCGGCACGGTACGCGTCGTGCTCGGCCCGGACGGGCTGCCCGTCTCGATCGGGCTGCACCCGGACTGGCAGTCCACAGTGGAGCCCACCGCCTTCGGTGGAGCGGTCCTGGACGCGTACGCGAGCGCGGTGCGGGCCCGTACCACCATGTGGTGCCGCACGCTGGACCGCCGCGACCTGCCGTACCTGGTCGACGAGGTCGACCGCGACGCCGCCGGTACGCCGGTCAACGGGTCGCCCGTCAACGGGTCGCCCGTCAACGGCGAGCGGTACGGGGCCCGCCCGGTCATCCCGCGCCCGCCGGTCGACCTCGCCGAGGACGTGCTGCGGGCCAGCGAAGCCGCCCTGCACAGCCTCGTGCTCACGCCGCCACCGGAGCCGCACGGCACCGGCGCGGACCCGTCGGGCGCGCTGCGCATCACGCTGAGCCGGACCGCCCTGGTGTCCTGCCAGGCCGATCCGGACTGGCTCGACGGCCGGCCCGCCGCGACCCTGGTGGCCGCGTTCGACCAGGCGCTGGCCGCGGCCCGTACCGACCTGGCCGCCGCGGCCGCCGACCAGCCCGCCACGGCGGAGGAGACGGTCTCGCAGCTGATCGACGAGGGCCTGGCCTGGCTGCGCCAGCTCGGGTACGACCGTGGCTGACAACGGGAACTTCACCGTCGACCGCCCCGGCCTGACCGCCGAGGCCGCCGCGTGGGACGTGCAGGGCGCGCAGACCGCGGCCATCGCGGGTGAGTTGGGCGGCGCCCGGATCAACGCCACGCTCAACCCGCTCGTTGCCGGCGTGGCCGAACCGCTGTTCCGGTCGTACAGCTCCTCGCACGATGCGCTGTCCGACCGGTTCGCCCAGCGCTGCGGCAACGGGCAGGCGGCGATGGCGCGGATCGCCAAGGCGCTGCGCGACGTCGTCGCCCTCGCCCAGCGCCTGGACGGGCAGCTGCAGCAGAACCTCGACCGCCTCAACAAGACACCACAACACCGGTAGGTACCGATGGAATTCAGCGAGGCCCAGCTGCAGAGCGTGGGCGACCAGATCGCGTCCTGGCTGAACTGGCTCACCGAGAAGGTCAACGGCCTGGGCGCCCTGGCGCAGCAGGCGATCGACCGCCTCCCGGCGGCCTGGCAGAACGTCAAGGACGCCATCGCCCGCGTGGTGCGGCAGATCATCCAGGCGCTGACCGACTTCCTCAAGAAGGCGGCGAACTGGGCCACCGAACTGGCGGTACCCGTGCGTTGCTGGAAGCGCAGCCGCGTCTGGGAGCAGGTCATCGGCCAGGCCAGCGCGATCGCCGGCGAACTGCGGCCGGAGCTGCTCGGCACCGCGCGGCACTGGCCCGGCACCGCCTCGGCCACCTACGTCGCCAGCATCAAGCCGCAGGCCGACGCCGCGCAGCGGGTCAGCAGCACCGCGGAGAAGGCGTCCGGCAACCTGGTCCTCGCCGCCGCGGCCGGCCTGGTCTTCTACTCGGTGCTGCTGGGCGCGCTGGTGAACCTGGCCGGCTCGATGGGCCTGCTGCCCGAGGCGCTGTTCACCGGCCCCGCCGCACCGGTCACCCTGGAGGCGATCCTGGCCGCGATGTGGGCGTTCATCAAGGTGGCCGGCGCCGCCGCGGGCACGCTCGAAGTGGCTCTGTACAAGCTGAGCCGCGAGCTCGACATCGAACTGCTCAAAGTGGACGGTTTCGAGCACGGCGACTGGCCGGTACCGCGCGTGGCGTGACCTGCCCGGGCCGCACCTACTCGGGTCGGGTCGCGCGCTGGCTGGACGACCAGCCCCGGGCGCGACCCCGCCGAACCACCACCGCCCCGGCGACGAGCAGCGCCGCGAGGACCACGCCCGCGAGGGCCGCCAGCGCCTGACCGCCCGCGCCGTGCCGG
>DATEJJ010001081.1:0-11617 GCA_035278125.1 Rugosimonospora sp. | reverse complement strand
GACCGCCGCCCGGCCGACCGCGACCGCGCCGATCGCGAGCGCGCCGACCGTCGCGGCGTACCCGAGCCCGAGCCGGATCTCGACTGACCGGACAGTCAGGAGTTCACGTCGACCCGGGGCAGGTCGCTGCGGCGCTGCAGGAACGCGCGGATCGCGAGCAGCGCGGCGATCCCGTCGCCCACCGCCGAGCCCAGCTGCTTGGTCGCGCCGGCGCGCACGTCACCCGCGGCGTACACGCCCGGCATCGAGGTCGCGAAGGTGTCGTCGGTGGCCACGAAGCCCCACCGGTCCAGGGTGAGCGCGCCGCCCAGCCAGCCGGTGTTGGGGGTCAGGCCGATGAAGACGAACGCGGCGTCCGGGTGCCAGCGGTACCGCTCCCCGGTCTCCCGGTCGGTGGCCACCACCTCGGTCAGCTTCCCGCCCGCGCCGGACAGCTCGGTGATGTCCGTGTTGAGGTGCACGGTGAACTGCGGGTGCCGGCGCACCTTGTCCTGCAGCAGCCGGGACGCCTTCAGCGCGGGCGAGTGGTCCACCACCCGGATGTGCCTGGCGAACTGGGCCAGGAACAGCCCTTCCTCCAGGCCGGAGTTCCCGCCGCCCACCACGAGCAGCTCCCCGGCGCCGCGGTAGAACGGCCCGTCGCAGGTGGCACAGAAGTGCACGCCCGCCCCGATCAGGTCGTCCTCCCCCGGTACCCCGAGCCGCCGGTACGCCGACCCGGTCGCGACCAGTACCGCCGGCGCGGTCACCTGCTGGCCGGAGGCGAACGTCACGCTCACGCACCCCCCGTCCGGGGCCAGCCCGGCCACCTCCACCGCGGACAGCAGCTCCACCCCGTACCGGCGGGCCTGCGCGATGAACCGGTCGGCCAGGTCGCCGCCGCCGATGCCCTCGGGGAAGCCGGGGTAGTTGTCGATCTTTTCGGTCACTCCGGCCTGGCCGCCCAGCCCCGCCTTGTCCACCACCAGCGCGTCGATGCCCTCGCGCGCCGCGTAGATGGCCGCGGCCAGCCCGGCCGGGCCACCGCCCACGATGACCAGGTCGTAGCTGCCCCGCTCGGCGGCGAGCTGCAGGCCCAGCCGGGCGGCCAGCTCGTCGTTGCCGGGCTCCAGCAGCCGCCCGCCGTCCGGGAACTCGACCATCGGGATGGTCCGGCCGCCGCCCTGCCGCCGCTCCACGTACGCGAGGGCGTCGGGGTCCTGGTCGATGTCGACCCACCGGTACGGCACCCGGTGCTCGGCGAGGAACTTCTTGGCGCGCTTGCAGTCGGGGCACCACGGCGCCCCGTACACGGTGATCACGCCTCCCGCCCCAGCCGGTTCAGCTCCCCCGCCACCGCCTCCAGTACCTGCAGCAGCTCCTCCTGGGTCTCCACCACCAGGTCGGCGGCGGCCCGCAGCGGCTGCCCGGACTCGGGGTTGGCCACCGCCACCCGGACCCGCTCGAACGCCGGGTCCCGCGCGGCCCGCTGGTCCAGCGCCCGGAACGCCTGCAGGTCGGAGACGTCGTCGCCGAAGTACCACGCGGAGGACAGGTCGTGCACCTGCTCCTCGATGACCGAGCCCTTGTCGTGCCCGGGCGGGCGCAGCTCCACCACCATCCGCCCGTCGATCAGCTGCAGGCCGGTACCGGCGACCGCCTGCCCGGCCCACTGCTCCACCGCCGAGCGCAGGTACGGCGCCTCCCGGTAGTGCAGGGCCAGGGACAGCCGCTTGTCCTCCACCCGTACCCCGGGCGGCAGCTCGGTGCGGGCCCGCTCGACGAGCCGGCGCACCTGCGGCTCCCACGCCAGCGCGTCGGCGTCGGTGGCCGGGTCGCCGTTGACGTCGCGCCGCTCCAGCCCGTACAGCCCGAACAGGGTGACGTGGCGGTCGGGCGCGATGTGCCGGCTGAGGAAGGAGACCGGGCGCGCCGAGACGACCGAGACCCGGCGGGTCAGGGTGGCCAGCCGGTACAGGGCGTCCAGCAGGCGCGGCTCGGGGGCGGACGCGTCGGGGTCGTCCCGGATCGGCGCCAGCACCCCGTCGAAGTCGAAGAAGAAGCCGCGTGGCGGCTCTCCCGCGCGCAGCCGCGCCACCGCCTCAGCAGCGATCACAGACCCACCAGTCACGCCCGCAGCGTACCCAAACAAGGTTTCTCAAATGGGTTGGGTGGGCGAGAGTGAGAACTCCCGCCCACCCGGACTTAGTGGATCGTCAGCTACCCGACGCGCTGAGCGTGGGGTTGGTGTTGGTACCGCTGTAGGTGGCCTGGAACCCGAAGCTGGTCGACGCCCCCGGCGCCAGCGTGCCGTTGTAGCTGGCGTTGCTGGCGGTGACCGTGGTGCCGGACTGTGCCACGGTGGCGTTCCAGGAGTTGGTGATCGCCTGGTTGCCGCCCCACGACCAGGTGGCCCGCCAGCTGTTGATGGTGGTGCTGCCGTTGTTGGTGATGGTGATCTGCGCGACGAAGCCGTTGCTCCACTGGCTCTGGATGCTGTAGCTCGCGCTGACCGCGCCGCCGCCACCGCCGCCGGTCGGGCTCGGCGACGGGCTGGTGGTGCGCGACGGGGACGGGCTGGCCGACGCGATGGCGGTCGCCGTCACCGAGGTGCCGGGCGAGGGGCTGACCGTACCGCCGCCGAGGAACAGCTCCGAGTACAGGGCCAGCGCCATCGCGATGTCCGCCTGCGCCCAGAACCGGTGGTACGTGAAGGACGGCGCGGCGCCGCCGTTCAGGTACGCCTGCACCTTCGCGAAGTCCGGGTCCTTCTGGTAGAAGGAGCGGATCGACAGGAAGGTGGCGCCCGCGGCGATGCTGTCGCCGTTGGGCATCTTGCCGGTCCACCCCGTCGGTACGAACACGCTGCCGCTGAACCGGTTGTAGTCGGTCCGGGTCTCCGCGGTCGCGATGCCCTTGGTGTCGGTGTGGGTGGCCACCGCGTCCAGCAGGTTCTTGCCGAGCGTCTGCGCGGCCGTGTTGCTGGTGGCCGCCGCGTAGTACAGCAGCGCCTTGATCAGCGCCGCGGCCACGCCCACGTCCGAGCCGGAGTCGGCGACGCTGACGTGCAGGGCGGTGTTGGCCGCCGGGCTGGTCGGGTTCCAGGTGGCCGGCTGGCCGGTCCAGCTCAGCGTGGACGGGATGGAGAAGGCGCCCGTGGTGGCGTTCGCCGACACCAGCGGGGACACCCAGGCGATCCACTTGTCCAGGACCGGCTTGACCTTCGCGTCCTTGGTCAGGTAGTAGTACTCGGCCCAGCGCTCCATGCCCCACGCCTGCATGCCGAACCAGTTGTTGCTCGGCGGGTCGTGGTAGACCGGCTCCCAGTCGAAGAACATGCCGTAGAAGGTCGGGGTACCCGCCGGCGGCGTGCCGTACTGGCCGTTCCAGCTGTTCGTCGCACCACCGGCGATACCGCCCTCGACCGACTGCAGCCAGGTCAGGAACTCGATCTGCCGGCCCAGGCTGGTCGCCCAGTCCGACTTGCCGGTGGACGACTTCGGTGCCATCGCGCCGATCGTGGACAGCGCCCACGCGGCCACAGGGTTCTGGTACCCGTGGTGCGCGGCACCGTCACCGATGCGCCAGGCCCAGCCGCCGCCCGGCTCGGCGCCGCCCCACGCGTAGTACCAGCCGAGCAGGTAGTGCTGCGCCTGCCGGCCGGTACCCGCGGCGCAGGTGCTGGCGCCGACGCAGTTCCCGATCGCCTTGAAGTACTTGTCGAACATGGCGTACCGCAGGTAGTCGCCCATCTTGGCGGCCCTGGCCACGGACGCGGACACCGCGCCCGCGTTGCCCTGCGCGGTCGCCCACCGCAGCGCCCAGTACGCGGCCTGGATGGCGCGCGCGTCGGCGTCCGGCGCGTTGGTGAACTTCCACTGCTTGGCGTAGCTGGAGTCCTTGACGAACAGGTCCAGGTACCCGTTGGTGCCGCCGTACTTCATCAGGTCGGTGCACGGCTGCGGGATGGTCTCCCAGACCGACTCCTGCGAGCCGCGCTGGTAGCTGTTGATGTAGCACGGGCCGGTCGCGGTCGGGCCGTTCTCCGCGCCGGTACCGGCGGTGCCGCCGTACCCGTACACGTTGTCCACGTCGAGCAGCCAGTGCATACCGTAGATGTCCGCGGTGCCGTACGCGGACTGCAGCTCGCCCGCGATCGGGTCGGCGCCCACCTTGACCGTACTGTCGAGCGGGCTCGGGTAGCTGCTCGGGTCCGGCCACTCGGGTGCGTACGTGGCCGGCGAACTCGCGTTGTACGAGGAGTTCGTTGGCTGGTCGGTGGTGGTCGGGATGATGAACTTCTCGGCCGCCGCCCAGGCGTTGTTGAACGGCGTCCAGTCACCGGTCACCCGGCCGAAGGTGGCCTCCAGCCACATCCAGTAGCTGAACGCCTCGGAGGTGGTCTCGTGCCCGTGGTCGGGCGCCTCGACCATCAGCGTCTCCACGGAGTGGTAGGGCACTCCCTGTGGGCTGAAGTATCCGCTGGCGGAAGCCTTGATCTTGGTGTACTGGTCCAGGAACTTCTGCGCGTACGCGTCGGTCGCGGCCGCCGCCTCGGTGGTGGCGGTCACGATCTTCGTACCGACCGCGAGCCCGGCGACCGCGCCACCAACGGTGGCGACGAACCTTCTGCGGGACATGCGGGACATGCGGACCCTCCTTCGGGGGGTGGCAGCTCCGGTCCCTGGTGCGCGGGTGCGCAGGACCGGGCGGGACGGGGTGCTACAGGGGTGCGGGGGTACGGGCGTCGCATGGCGAGGCGGTTCACATGCGGCCCGTGAAAGTCTCAGGGGGTTGCGCTGCGCGAGGGCGTAACGACACCGTCCCTGCCTGTCCGGCGGGTGCCCTACGGTGTCGCGCTATGTTGCATCGGCTCTCGCGAATCCGTCGACATCGTCACATGGAAACGCTCCCATGGCAAGGTCGCCCGCGGGTGGCCACGCGAGCGACCTCGATTTAGGCAAGTTTGTCGATGGACACAACGAACTACGCGCTGCTCATCCCGGGGGCGATGATCGCCGTGGCGTTCATCTTCCGGTAACACGGGATTTCGATCTTGCTAGGGGGCTTTTACAAATCCGAAACGGGGACTACAGTCCACAACCAACATCGATGGAAGCGCTCCCATCGACGTGAATGGATAGGTTCGACAGAGCCTCGTGGCCGGCGGCGGGCCAGCCCGGACACCGCCGCCGGCCGCTCCACCGAACAGGCGCGGAAGGAGGTGGTCGCCAGAACCACTGCGATGCGCCGGCTCCCGCACCAGGCACCGCCGCACCGAGCTGCCAGCCACGCGCGGCGTGCCATCGGAACAGCCCGTGGGGACGGGGATTGCCCTCCCCGTCCCCACGGTATCCCGTCACGAACAGCAGTCTATCGATCGGCCGCCCGTCTCCGGTGACCCGGCCGCCAGACTTTCGCAGCTCTTAACACGGCCGTCATCCACCCCGACGCCGTACCCCTCGAACCCCCTTCCCACCCAGCCTTCGCCGCCGCAGGAGAGACGGATGACCGTCAGTCGGATGAGGCACCGTAGCCCCGACCGGCTGCGGCGACAGCCTCTCACCCGGATCGTGCTCGCCGGTGCGCTGCTCGTCGCGAGCGGCGCCGCCGCCACCGTGCTGGCCACCACCGCCAGCGCCGCACCCTCGCCCACCGGCGAGTTCAACTACGCCGAGGCGCTGCAGGAGTCCATGCTCTTCTACGAGTCGCAGCGCTCCGGCAAGCTGCCCGCGGACAACCGCGTGTCCTGGCGCGGCGACTCCGACCTCACCGACGGCGCGGACCACGGCCTGGACCTGACCGGCGGGTACCACGACGCCGGCGACGAGGTGAAGTTCGGCTTCCCGGCCGCGTCCGCGATGACCACCCTGGCCTGGGGCGGGATCGCCGACGCCGCCGGGTACACCAGGGCGGCGCAGACCTCGTACCTGCTGCGCAACCTGCGCTGGGGTACCGACTACATCATCAAGGCGCACCCGGCCGCGCATGTCTTCTACGGCCAGGTCGGCGACGGCGGGTCCGACCACGCCTTCTGGGGACCTCCGGAGGTCAACCCTTCGCCGCGACCGTCCTACGCGGTGACGGAGTCCTGCCCCGGTTCGGACCTCACCGGCGAGTCGGCCGCCGCGCTGGCCGCC
Source organism: Rugosimonospora sp. (assembly GCA_035278125.1). GTDB lineage: Bacteria > Actinomycetota > Actinomycetes > Mycobacteriales > Micromonosporaceae > DATEJJ01. The sequence goes on along the minus strand of DATEJJ010001081.1, from coordinate 5,498 downwards.
GCGGCCATCCTGTTCAAGTCCAGCGACCCCACGTACGCGAGCACCCTGCTCAGTCACGCCCGCACCCTGTACGACTTCGCGGACAGCTTCCGCGGCAAGTACGACGCCTGCATCACCGCCGCGTCCGGCTTCTACACCTCCTGGTCCGGGTACATGGACGAGCTGACCTGGGGTGCGATCTGGCTGTACAAGGCGACCGGGGACGCGACCTACCTGGCCAAGGCGCAGACCGACTACGCGCAGATGCCCAAGGTCTCGCAGACCACCACGCCCGAGTACGCGTGGACGCTGAACTGGGACGACAAGTCCTACGGCTGCTACGTGCTGATGGCCGAGCTGACCGGGCAGCAGCAGTACATCGACGACGCCGAGCGCAACCTGGACTGGTTCGCGAGCACCTCGGTCAACGGCAGCCACGTCAACTACACCGCCGGCGGCGAGGCCGTGGTGGACGTCTGGGGCACCGCGCGGTACGCGGCCAACGCGGCGTTCCTGGCGCTGGAGTTCAGCAACTGGCTCACCGCGCAGGGCAAGGACCCGGCCAAGGCCCAGGCGTACCACGACTTCGCGGTACGGCAGATCAACTACATCCTCGGCGACAACCCCAACCACCTGAGCTACCTGGTCGGCTTCACCAACGGCGGCAGGAACACGGCCTGGCCCCGCAACGTGCACAGCCGGGGCGCGCACGGCTCGTGGAGCAACAACATCAACGATCCGGTCAACAACCGGCACACCGCCATCGGCGAGCTGGTCGGCGGCCCCAACTCGGCCGGCAGCGACGCGTTCAGCGACGACCGCAACAACTTCCAGCAGAACGAGGGCGCGCTGGACTACAACTCGCTGTTCTCCGGCGCCCTGGCCGAGCTGACCAACGAGTACGGCGGCACCGCGCTGGCCAACTTCCCGGTGGCGGAGAAGCCGGACGGCCCGGAGATGTACGTGCAGGCCGCGCCGAACGCGATCGGCACCAACTTCATCGAGATCCGGGCGCTGGTGAAGAACCAGTCGGCCTGGCCGGCGCGCAGGCTCACCAACGGCTCGTTCCGGTACTACTTCACCCTGGACCCCGGCGAGACGCCGGCCCAGCTGCAGCTCACCTCGCCGTACAACCAGTGCTCGGCGCCGACCGGCCCGACCCAGTACTCCGGCAGCGTCTACTACGTGACCGTGGACTGCACCGGGCAGTCCATCCAGCCCTCGGGCCAGTCGGACTTCCGGCGCGAGGTGCAGTTCCGCATCACCTTCCCGGCGGCACACGACTACACGAGGGACTGGTCGTTCCAGGGCCTCCCGGCGACCGCCGGGGCCACACCGGTCAACGCCCCCGACATCACGTTGTACGCCGGGAGCACGCAACTCTGGGGTACGGTCCCCGGCGCCACCTCCTCCCCCGGCCCGACGCCCAGCCCCACGCCCAGTCCCTCGCCCAGCCCGCCGCCCGGTCCCAGCCCAAGCCCGGCGCCGAGCACCTCGCCGGCCGCCTCGGCGTGCGCGGTGACCTACACGGTGCAGAACGACTGGGGTGCCGGCTTCACCGCCAGCCTCACCATCGCCAACACCGGCGGTACCGCCATCAACGGCTGGAGCCTTCAGTTCAACTTCGCCGGCAACCAGACGATCAGCCAAGGGTGGTCGGCAACGTGGACGCAGAGCGGGAAGGCGGTGACCGCGGCCAGCCTGTCGTACAACGGCTCGCTGCCGCCCGGCGCCAGCCTGTCCACGGGATTCAACGCAGCGTATTCGGGTACTAACACAAGGCCGGCCGCGTTCACTCTCAACGGCGCGACCTGTGCGAGCGGCTGACGCCACAGCTTGGCGGTGGGGGCGGGTGACAACAGACCCCCCGTCCTCACCGTCTCTCCACGCCACACACCCCCTGACACGCCGGAGCCTCCTGCGCGGCACCGCCCTGGCCGCGGCGGTACCGGCACTGTCCGGCTGCACCCGCCCGGACACCGGCAGCGCCACGCCTGACGCGAGCCCGTCCGGGCGCACCTTCCCGCCCGGGTTCATCTGGGGCGTGGCCACCTCCGCGTACCAGATCGAGGGCGCGGTACGCGAGGACGGGCGGGGACCGTCCATCTGGGACACGTTCAGCCACACGCCCGGCCGCGTCAAGGACGGCAGCACCGGCGACATCGCCTGCGACCACTACCACCGGTACGCGGCCGACCTGGACCTGATGAACAGCCTGAACGTGCAGAGCTACCGGTTCTCGCTGTCCTGGCCGCGGATCCTGCCGCAGGGCACCGGCCCGCCCAACGCCAAGGGCCTGGACTTCTACAAGCGCCTGCTGGACGGGCTGCACCAGCGGGGCATCGTCCCCATGGCCACCCTGTTCCACTGGGACCTGCCGCAGGCGCTGCAGGACCGGGGCGGCTGGGAGAACCGGGACTGCGCCTCCTGGTTCGCCGACTACGCCCGGGTGGTCTTCGACGCGCTCGGCGACGCGGTACCCACCTGGCTGACCATCAACGAGCCGAAGACCATCGTGCAGTCCGGGTACCAGGCCGGGGCGATGGCGCCGGGCAAGCGGGATCCGGTGGCGGCCGTGGTGGCCCAGCACCACCTCGCGCTCGGGCACGGGCTGGCGGTGCAGGCGTACCGGGCCGTCGCGCGGCACGGGCGGATCGGGCCGGCGCTCAACCTGGCACCCGCGTACGTCGGCGACACCACCGTCGAGGCGCGCCAGGCGGCGCAGCTGGTCGACGGTACCGAGAACCGGGCGTACCTGAACCCGATCTTCCTGGGCAGCTACCCGTCGGACGTGCTGGCCAGCCTGCGCCCGGACGCGCGTACCGCGCTGGAGCGCGCCACGCGCCCCGGCGACCTGAAGACCATCAGCACCCGGGTGGACCTGCTCGGCGTCAACTACTACGGACCGACGTACGTCAGCGGCACGGGCGCACGGGTCACGGTCAGGCCCACCTCGGTGGCCGGCTGGGAGCAGATCTACCCGGACGCCCTGACCGACCTGCTGGTGCGGCTGAAGCGGGACTACGGCGACGTGCCGCTGACCATCACCGAGAACGGGGTACCCGACCCCGGCGGCGTACCGGTCAGCGGCGGTACGGTCGCCGACCAGCACCGCATCGACTACCTGCGGGACCACCTCACCGCCGCGCACCGGGCAATCGAGCAGGGGGTACGGCTGGAGGGATACCACCTCTGGTCGCTGCTGGACAACTTCGAGTGGGCGCAGGGCTACACCCAGCGGTGGGGCATCGTGTACGTGGACTTCCCGACCCAGCGACGGATTCCCAAACAGAGCGCCGGCTGGTACCGCGGCGTGATCTCCCGTAACGGCGTGTGAGTTCGATGCCGGTGCCGGCGGGCCGAACGAGCCGGTCGGTGCGCCGAAGGGCGCGACGGCGCAACCCGCCGCGCCCAGTGGTATGGCGACCGGTCGATCGGTCAGGCAGACTCTGGCCCATGGCGGTACTTTCCACCGGGCTCCCGCTTGCCGACCGGTACCTGTTGATCGAACAGCTGGGCTCCGGCGGCATGGCGGTGGTGTGGCGCGGCTTCGACGACCTCCTCGGCCGGCCGGTCGCGGTCAAGGTCCTCAACGCCGACATCGCCGCCGATCCGGCCTTCCGCGAGGCCATCTACCGCGAGGCCCGCTCGGCCGCCCGGCTGTCCCACCCGCACATCACGCACGTGTACGACTACGGCGAGGCCAACCTGCCCGACGGCGAGACCGTCTCCTACGTGGTGATGGAGCTGCTCGACGGGCAGACCCTGGACGACCGGCTGGCCGACGGCCCGCTGCCCTGGCCGGAGGCGCTGCGGGTGGCCGCCCAGGTGGCCGACGCGCTGGCCGCCGCGCACCGGCGCGGGATCGTGCACCGGGACATCGCCCCCGCCAACGTGATGCTCACCGCCACCGGTGCCAAGGTGCTCGACTTCGGCATCGCGGCGCTGGCCGGCGGGCGGGGCGACGCGCACGGCGACATGATGGGCACCCCCGCCTACGTGGCCCCCGAACGGCTGGACGACGCCCCGGCCGCCCCCTCCGCCGACGTGTACGCGCTGGGCGCCACCCTGTACGAGGCGCTCGCCGGTGAGCCGCCGCTGGCCGCCCGTACCTGGTCGGCCCTGGTCGAGGCGTACCGGCGCGACCCGATCGTGGCACCGCTGTCCGTCACCGGGCTGCCCGCCGAGGTCGTCGAGCTGTGCGCCCGCTGCCTGGCCCGCGATCCGGCCCGCCGCCCGGGCAGCGCCGAGGTGGCCCGCATCCTGGCCGCCGCCGCACCCACCAGCTCCGCCGGTACCGCGGAGCAGGCGGCCAAGCCACCGCAGACGCTGCGCCTGGACGACGCGCCCCGCACCGCGCCCGTACCGGCCGACGGGCGGTTCATCGCCTCGGCACCCGCGTCGATGGTGACCGCCCGGCTGGCGCCGGAGCCCGGCCGGCTCTGGGTCCGGATCCTGCTCGCCGCCGGTACCCTCGTGCTGGCCGGCGCGCTGGCGGTGGCCGCCTCGGGCGCGCTCACCGAGGAATCGAACGGCAGCCCGGGGATGGGTGGTGCCGGCTCCGCACCGACGGTGGGCATCAGCGCGCCACCGGCGGCGGGTACCAGTCCGGGTACGAATGGGCGCGGCCGGGTGGGCGCCGGGCAGGCCGCGCAGCCCGCGCACAGCCTGGCTCCGAGCCCGTCGACGGCCACCTCGCCGGCGACCGCCATGGGTACCCTGAACCGCCTGCTCCAGCAGATCAACGACGGCCAGACGGGCGGGAAGATCCGTCCCGACGTGGCCACCGACCTGAGCAACACCGTGCGCAACCTGCAGCGCGGCGCGATCCAGGGCGGCACCATCGACTACCCGACCCAGGCCGCCGAACTACGCCGGAAGATCAGCCAACGCGCGCAGGAGCAGGGCGCCCTCGACCCCGCGTACGCGCAGACCCTGCTGGACACGGTGGATCAGCTCGCCCAGTTTTGAGCCCGCCCGGGTGCGGGTGATATCCATAGCTTCGTCACGTACCCTAGGCGCCGGCCACAGCGCCGCGTAGTCTCGGCCGGGTGCCCGCCGGATGCGACACGCGAAGGGAGATTAGTGTCGGTGCAGCAGGACAGGTCGCCCGACGACGTACGGGTGGGTCCCTGGATCCCCGCGCAGCGGACCGAACCGGCAACGCCCGAACCGCCCGCCCCACCGCACTCTCCAGCAGCGCCGCACTCTCCAGCCCCGCCGCCGGCAGCACCAGCATCGGCGCCTCCCGGTCCGGCCGCGACGACCGTGTCGATGCCCGCGGTGACCGAGGGCGAGCCGCCGGCCCCGCTGTCCGCCAACGAGGCGACCGTCGTGCTGCCGGTCTTCGTCACCGGCAAGAAGCCGGAGCAGCCCCCCGCGCACCAGGCGATGGCCGAGACCAGGCTGCCCTCCTCCGAGCGGGGCATGCTGCTGTTCGTGGCCGCCCTGCTGGGCCTGGGTACCATCGCCGTCGTCGCGATGATGGGCTTCGGCCTGGCCGGTAGCGGCGGCGGGCG
>DATEJJ010001080.1:0-3717 GCA_035278125.1 Rugosimonospora sp. | reverse complement strand
CACCCCGGGGCAGCGCCGCGGAGGGGTGGCTGCGCCGCGCGGACGCCGCGCTGCTGTCCCTGCGCCAGCAGACCGAGGCCGCGCCCGACCCGATCATGCGGGTACAGGTGGAGGACGTGGACGGGCAGGCCGCCGGCGTGGTGGCCGACCTGCACCGGCTGGCCGGCCAGGTGACCGTGGTCGACCAGGCACTCGCCGGCATCGACGCGGGCCGGCTGGGGCAGCGGGCGGCGCAGCTGCGCCAGGAGGCCGCCACCAGCGTGGGCGCGCTGCACGACGAGAAGCAGCGGGCGGTCCGCGCGGTCGAGGACCAGATCCAGGTGTTCGAGCGGCTGGTCGGTGTGCGCCAGACCCAGCTGGCCCGGATGGAGTCGGCGGTGCTCGGGCTGGAGGGGCTGGCCGCGCGCCTGGCCGAGCTGGTCGCGCTGCGCCTGGCCAGCGGCACGGTGGAGACCTCGGCCAGCCGGCTGGCCGAGCTGACGGGGGGCCTGGACGGCCTGCGTGCGGGGCTGGCGGAGACCGAGGAGCTGTCGCGACGCCTGCTCGCATCGGCCGCTCCGGAGGAAAGTCGAGGAGCGTAGTGTCCTTGACACAGGGCTGTCACCATTGAATACGAACTGACGAAGGCTGGAGAGGACCGCGGATATGGCGAACCCGTTCGTCAAGGGCTGGCGATACATGATGGCGCTGTTCGGGGCCAAGATCGATGAGTACGCCGACCCGAAGGTACAGATCCAGCAGGCCATCGAGGACGCGCAGCGCCAGCACCAGGCCCTTGTCCAGCAGGCCGCGGCCGTGATCGGCAACCAGCGGCAGCTGGAGATGAAGCTGTCCCGGCAGATGGACGAGGTACAGAAGCTGCAGGGCTCGGCCCGGCAGGCGCTGGTGCTCGCGGACAAGTCGCGGGCCGAGGGCGACGCGAACAAGGCCACCGAGTACGAGAACACCGCGCAGATCTTCGCCACCCAGCTGGTCGCGGCCGAGCAGTCCATGGAGGACCTGAAGACCCTGCATGACCAGGCGCTGTCCGCCGCCGGCCAGGCGCGCAAGGCGGTGGACAACAACGCCCAGGTCCTGCAGCAGAAGCTCGCCGAGCGCACCAAGCTGCTCAGCCAGCTGGAGCAGGCGAAGATGCAGGAGACGGTGGCCCGGTCGCTGGAGTCGATGTCCTCGCTGGCCGCGCCGGGCAACACCCCGTCCCTGGACGAGGTGCGGGAGAAGATCGAGCGGCGGTACGCGAACGCGATGGGCCGCGCGGAGCTGGCCTCCAACTCGGTCGAGGGCCGCATGCTGGAGGTGCAGAAGTCCTCGCTGGACATGGCCGGCGCGTCCCGGCTGGAGCAGATCCGGGCCAGCATGGCCGGCGACCAGCTGGCCGCGGCGCCGGCCCCGCCCGCCGTGGGCAGCGGCGCGCCCACCACGCCGCAGCCGGTGCAGAAGGACGCCACCGTGGCCCGGCTGGACGAGATCCGGGCCAGCATGGCCAAGGACAAGACCACGGACCAGGCAGCCGGCTGAGGCTGGGGTTGCGGGAGTTGAACGAGCGGGAACGGTACTTCCGCCAGCTGCGCCGGCTACGCCGCTCCGCGCGGCGCTGGAGCGTGCTGGCGGGTACCCTCGCCGGCACCACCGCCGTGCTCGTCCCGTACCACGGGCTGGGCTGGCCGGATGCGATCTGGGCGGCGCTGACCGGCGGTACCGCGGCGCTGACCTGGTGGCGCTGGAGCGACCTGCGCGAGCTGGCCGCTCAGCCGCCGCCCGAGTCGGTGGAGCCGGTGCGGTACCCGGTGCTGGGCAGCCCGCGCATGCACGCGCTGCTGTCCCGCTTCCCCGCCGGCCGCAACGCCCTGGCCGAGCTGGGCCGGATGCAGAGCCGGGCGCGGGTACGCGGCTCGTCCGTGCTGCCGGCCTGGAACCGGCTGGACCGGGCGGCGCAGACCTTCGTCCCGCTGGCCGGGCGGCTGGACGGGCCGGCCCGGCCGATCGCGCAGGAGGCGGCGGCCGCCGAGCGGTACCTGCGGGAGCTGGGCGAGCGCACCGCCGCGGTGGAGCGGGCGCTGCGCCTGGGGCCCGGTGACGCCCGGCTCGCCGCCTCGCACCAGGAACTGCTGCGCCACTTCACCCAGGGTGTGGACGCGTACGAGAAGCTGGTCGCCGCGGCCGCCGGCTACGTCGCCGAGAACGGGCGGACCGTGGTGCTGGACGGTGGCTCGTACAGCCGGCTGACGGAGGCGACCGACCTGCTCGCCGGGATCGCCGCGGCCCTGTCGGAGCTGCGTACCGCGACACGTCCGGCCTGACCCGCGTGGGCCTGGCTGAGCTGGGCATGCGAAGCTGCGGGCGGCGCCACGAGCGCTCCCGTTCAGCCGAGGGAGGCAGAGTGACTGAGTACCTGTTGACGTTCGAGGGCAAGGAGCTGCCCCTGCCGGTACGGGACGCGGTGGAGGGCGCGGCCGGTCTGGAGATCGGGAGGCTGCTGGCGGAGTCCGGGCACGTCACGCTCGACCCCGGCTACGTGAACACCGCGAACTGCGTGTCGGAGATCACGTTCATCGACGGGGACGCGGGCATCCTGCGCTACCGCGGGTACCCGATCGAGCAGCTCGCCGAGCACTCCTCGTTCCTGGAGACCGCCTACCTGCTGATCCACGGTGTGCTCCCGACTGCCGCGCAGCTGGGCCTGTTCATCGACGAAGTGAAGATGCACACCCTGCTGCACGAGGAGTTCCGGCGCTTCTTCGACGGCTTCCCGCGCGACGCGCACCCGATGGCGGTGCTCTCCTCGGCCGTCAGCGGACTGTCCACCTTCTACCAGGACAGCCTGAACCCGTTCGACCAGGAGCACGTGGAGATGTCCACGGTACGGCTGCTGGCGAAGGTACCCACCATCGCGTCGTACGCGTACAAGAAGGCGATCGGGCAGCCGATGCTGTACCCCGACAACTCGCTCGGGTACGTGGAGAACTTCCTGCGCATGACGTTCGGGGTACCGGCCACCCCGTACGAGGTGGACCCGGTCTTCGCCCGGGTGCTGGACATGCTGTTCGTACTGCATGCCGACCACGAGCAGAACTGCTCCACCTCCACGGTACGGATGGTCGGCTCCGCGCACGCCAACCTGTTCGCCTCGGTCTCCGCCGGGGTCAACGCGCTGTTCGGCCCGCTGCACGGCGGCGCCAACCAGGCGGTGCTGGAGATGCTGGAGCGCATCCACGACGACGGCGACGACGTCCAGGGCTTCGTGAAGCGCGTCAAGGCGCGCGACGAGGGCGTGAAGCTGATGGGCTTCGGGCACCGCGTCTACAAGCACTACGACCCGCGCGCCGCGATCGTGAAGAAGGCGGCACAGGAGGTGCTGGGCCGGATGGCCAGGCCCGACCCGCTGCTGGACCTGGCCATGCAGCTGGAGGAGATCGCGCTGGCCGACGATTTCTTCCTGTCCCGCCGGCTCTACCCGAACGTGGACTTCTACACCGGCCTCATCTACAAGGCGATGGGCTTCCCCACCACGATGTTCACCGTGCTGTTCGCGCTGGGCCGGCTGCCCGGCTGGATCGCGCAGTGGCGCGAGATGATCGACGATCCGGAGACGAAGATCGGCCGGCCGCGCCAGATCTACACCGGTGCCGCCATGCGCGACTACGTGCCCATGGTGGATCGGGGCTAGCGGCACCGTGCGCCGCGCGGCCCGGCTCCTGCTCGACGCGGCCGCCGGGT
>DATEJJ010001079.1:0-6091 GCA_035278125.1 Rugosimonospora sp. | reverse complement strand
GGCCCGCCGCCGGGCGGCGCCGTTCGCGGCTGCACGAGGCGGTCGGGTACCGCCCCGACGACGCGGTCGTCGGCTAGACGCTGACGCCTACGACTCGCTCGGGTCGCGGCTGGTGGTCAGCGGCCCCGTGGTCGGCGCCGTGTAGTCACCGATCCATTGGTCCTTCCAGGACCGCTCGTACCGCCGGTCGTTGCAACTCGGCCGGTAGATCGCGGCCAGTTCCTGCGCGATCTGTTCGCGGTGCGAAGGCAGCCCACCGGGCACCTGGTACACGCAAATGTAGAGCCGCCACCGGCCGCCGGCCCGGCGGATCCAACACGGCGCGCTGGGATGGTTGAACGGAAACTGCTCGGCCGAAAGGTCATCGGCGTGCCCGACGTAGATCACCGCATACGTCTCACGCTGCGCGTCGGGCTTGAACATGACCGCGTACACCGCCGGGGCCGGCGGCGGCGACCAGCCACCGAGCACCCGCGGCCCCTCGAACGGGTACCCGGCCAGCGATCCGAGCCGGATCATCCCGGGTAGCCCCACTCGTCGTCGGACTCGCTCACGGCGTCGACCTCGGTCACCGGCCACGGTGGCAGCCCGGCCCGCCCAGCGGCTCGGGTGAACACGTCGGTGGCGCGCTGGACCGCCGACACCCGGTCGTCGGCGTCCACGACCACCTGCGCGCCGTAACGCATGCGACCCAGGCCGGTCGCAATCCCGCCCCAACCGGCGACGGCGTCCGCGAGCGCAACCACCTCGTCGTGGCTCACCACCCGGTCGCCTTCGGCGACGATCGACACGCTCCACTTCACCGGCGGCTCCTAAGACAACTCGGGCAACAGCAGCGCGAACTCTTCCAGACTGCGCAGGTTGTGTCCGGACAGCAACAGATCGATGTACGGTGCCGCGACCATCATGCCCAGGCTGCTCGGCCGGACGGCGGGGTTGCCGCCCTGGTGCGGGTTCAGCCACACCACTCGGTGGCACTGCCGGCGTAGCCGCTGCATGGCCGTCGCCAGCACCTGCGGGTCCCCCCGGTCCAGTCCGTCGGAGCAGATCACTACGATCCCGCCGCGGCACACACCGCGCCGCCCCCAGTGGCGCACGAACGTGTCCAGCGAATCCCCGATGCGGGTACCGCCCTCCCAGTCGAAGACAACCCTCGCCGCGCGCTGCATGGCATCGTCGACACGGCGCCGGTGCAGTGCGCGGGTGATGCGGGTCAGCCTGGTGCCAAAACAGAACGCCTCGACCCGGGCGGTGGCACGAGCCGCCGAGTGCGCGAACTGCAGCAGGCTGCGGGAGTAGTCGGCCATCGACCCGGAGACGTCCACGATCAGGACCAGCGGCCGCTGTCGTAGCCGCCGCCGACGCCAGAACAGGGTCACCGGGTCGCCGTGGGTCCGCATGATGTCGCGTACCGTGCGGCGCAGATCCGGTAGCCCGCCGCGCCGCGCCGCGACCGTCCGGCGGGTCCGGCGCCGCGGTGGTGCGAGCCGCATCCGCGCGCTGATCCGTCGTAGCCACGCCAGTTCCTCGGGCGTACACGCGCCGAACGACTTGGTGCGCAGCACCTCCGCATCGGACCCGACCAGGCCCAGGTGTGCGGGCTGTTCGTCGCGGCCGTCGTGACCGGGGTCGGTGGCCGGGACCTGCAACACCGACTGAGTCTCGGCCGTCGAGCGGATCGTCAGTCGCAACGGTTCCGGCAGGGCGTCGGCCTCGTCGAGGAAAAACCTGCGGAACACCCTGTCGTACACCGGGATGTGCTCCCGGCGTGTGACCAGCGTGGTGCGCCCGGCCCAGTACAGGTCCAACAGGTCGGTCGGATCAAGCGCCGCCATCGCCGCGCAGTAGGTCAGCACGTCGCCCGAGCCGACCCCGAGAGCCGCGGCGCGCAACTGACCGGCGAAGGCGACCAGCACGCCGACCAGCGGCGACCCGTCAGCCACCCGACGCGATCCGATCGAGGTTGGCCTGTACCAGATCCAGGTCGTCGCGCTCCTTGATCACAGCACCGATGGTGTCCTGAACCGTCTGGGTATCCAGTTCGGTCGCCCCGAGCACGCCCAGGGTGCGTACCCAGTCGATGGTCTCGGCGACCCCCGGCGGCTTGTCCAACTCCAGCCCGCGCAGCCGGTTGACCGCCGAGACCACCTTGCGCGTCATGGCCTCGGATGCCCCCGGCTCGCGGACCAACACGATCTCGACCTCCCGGTCGGGGCTCGGGTAGCCCACCCAGTGATACAGACACCGTCGCTTGAGCGCGTCGTGCAACTCCCGGGTGCGGTTGGAGGTCAGGATCACCAACGGCGGCGAACTGGCTTTGATGGTGCCGATCTCCGGGATCGTCAGCTGGAAGTCGGCGAGGATCTCCAGCAGAAACGCCTCGAACTCGTCGTCCGCTCGATCGATCTCGTCGATCAGCAACACCGCGCGGTCCCCGGCCCGCACCGCCTCCAGCAGCGGCCGTTCCAGCAGGAACTTCGGGCCGAACAGCCGCTCGACCGCGTCGTCGCTGTCGAGGTGACGCTCGGACAGCACCCGGATCTGCAGCATCTGGCGGGCGTAGTCCCACTCGTACAGGGCCTGGTTGGCGTCGATGCCCTCGTAGCACTGCAGCCGGATCAGCCGGCGGTCGAAGACCGCCGCGAGCGCCTTCGCGACCTCGGTCTTGCCGACCCCGACCTCCCCCTCGATCAACACCGGGCGGCCCAATGACAGCGCGACGAACAGGGCGGTGGACAACCCGCGGTCAGCCAGGTAGCCGCCGGCACGCAACAGCTGGGTCAGCGCGGCAACGCTCTGCGGACGGTCCATCCGCTCGTCAGCGTGAATCGGTGCCGCCCAGCACCAGGTCGCGGATGCTGCCGCCCGAACTGCTGAGCTTGCCCTCCCGCCGCAGCCGCTCCCGCCACGCGGCAGACAGGTCCGTGCCCGGTTCGGCCATTCCGTCGAAGGTGACGTCTTTCATGTTCTTGCAGTGCTTCGTCGGAGCGCACGCTTCGTCCAGGTCCTCGGAGCGCTGCCCGTCGGCGGCCCACGCCGCACGCAGCGCCTCAACCGCCTCGTCGGGCTGGTGTGCCATGGCCAACCGTCCTTTCCGGCCGATAACCCAACCTTGACCCTAGGCTCCGTTCGTCCTCGGCGCGACCGCAGATTAAGCCTTCACTTAACCGTCTGGTGGATGGGTGCGTTCTTCGCGCGGAGCGATCGTACGGCCCCTTGTGAGCTGACGGCCAACGCCTCGGCGAGGATCGATACGGCGATTTCCGGTGGCGTGTTGGCGCCGATGTCCAGTCCCGCGGGCCCGTGCACCCGGTCCAGGTCGGTGACGCCCCGATCGGCGAGCCACTGCGCCCGGAGCTGCTGGGTCCGGTGCGAACCCAGCGCGCCGAGGTACCCGACGTCGCTCGCCAACGCCGCCTGCAGCGCCGGGCCGGCGAGGTCGAGGTCGTGGCTGACCACCACGACCTTGTCCGGACCGCCCAGGGCCGCGATCGCCCCGGTCGCGGCGCGCGCATCGGTGACCACCTCGATGCGCCAGCCGACCAGCTCCGCCGCGCTGCGCAAGGCGTCAGCGACGCCGCCCGCCCCCACGATCACCAATGTCGGGACCGGCCAGAAGACTGTCGTGACCGTATCCGGCGCCACGGACGAGCCGCTCACCCGCCGGTGGAACAACCGGACCGCGTCTTCACCGGCCCGCGCGATCGTTTCTGAACCGAATACGGCGGTGTCCACCACGCGGTCGCCGTGAAGACCGGTCACCACACAGACCGGCTCCCGGCTGCGCAGCCGATCCCACAGGTCGGCCGCCAGCATGGTGGCCGGCACGAGCACACAGCGGGCGGCGCCGCCGCAGGCCAGACCTGCCAACTGGGCGTCCAGATCACCGACCTGCAGCCCGTGGATCCGGCCCGTCCTGCCTTGGGTCGACAGGTCCGCGAGCTGGTCGTTGAGCGAGCCGCCCAGCACGGTTCCGACCCGGCCACCGCCCGGCGTGATCGCCAGCGCCTCAGCCAGGTCGCCAGCGCCCACACCCTCCGCCTCAACCACCCAGGCGACATCCACCGTCGTCCCCGCCCGCAGGCACGCCACGACGCTCAGCGCGATCTCGTACACCTGCCCAGGCTAGATGCCCGCCCGGCGCCGCCGCCACCATCGCAGATCGCGGTTGTCCGCGGTGCGCGAGCTGGGTGACCGGTTGTGCCATGGCGGTGACACGGTTGCCCGGCCGGCAACTGTCGCCGACGGATCCGTCGCCAGGTTGCCGTCGCTCATCCACCGGGAGCCGCGGCAACGGCCCGCCGGCTGGTGACGGGCTACACGATGGGCTCGGGGTCGAGTGCTTCCACGACCCGCGGCGGGGTTAGCGGCACCCGGTTGATCCGGGCGCCGAACGAGCGCAGTGCGTCCTCGACGGCGTTGGCGATCGCGGCCGGTGGGGGGATCGTGCCGCCCTCCCCCGCGCCCTTGGCTCCGAGCGGGTTGAGCGGGCTGGGCGAGTGCAGGTGGAACAGCTCCACCGGCGGTACCTCGCTCGCCGACACGAGCGGGTAGTCGAGGTAGCTGACTGCCAGCGGCTGGCCGTCGGCGTCGTAGGCGGCTTCCTCGTACATGGCGTTGCCCAGTCCGTGGGCGAAGCCGCCGAGGACCTGCCCGTCGACGAGCCGCGGGTTGATCACCGTGCCGCAGTCGTGCCCGATCACGTACTTGCGGATGTCGATTTTTCCGGTATCCGGGTGCACCTCGACGATGACGGCGTGGGCGCCGCTGGCGTACGCCGCGCGTTCGGGCGTGAAGTAAGTTGCCGTCTCCAGCCCGGCGTGCATGCCTTGGGGCAGGGTGATGCCGTGCCTGCCGATATTCGCCGCGCGGGCCAGGTCGAGCAGGCAGACCGACTTGTCCCGGTCGCCGCCGACACAGACGAGGTCGCCGGCGAAGGACAGCTCGTCGGGCCCGCAGCCGAGCAGGATCGACGCGGTGTGCAGCAGCCGATCGCGCATGGCCACGCCGGCGTTCCACACGGCCGGGCCGCAGGTCGCGGTGATCCGGGAGGCGAAGGTGCCCTGGCCGAACGGGATCCGGGCGGTGTCGCCGGTGGTGACGTCGATGTACTGCATGTCGACGCCGATCGCGTCGGCCGCGATCTGCGCGTACACGGTCTCGTAGCCCTGGCCTTGACCGGCTGCGGCCAGGGTCACCAGCAGCGTGCCCCGGTTGGTGAGACGCACTTTGGCACCCTCGTACGGGCCGAGGCCGCAGCCCTCGACGTAGACGGCGACGCCGATGCCCAGGTAGCGGCCCTCGGCCGCGAGCCGTTGCTGTTCGGCGCGGGCCTGCGCGTAGCCGAGCCGCTGCACCGCCCCGGCCAGCAGGGCCGGAAAGTCGCCGCTGTCGTACATGAGCGGGCTGCCGTCGCGGAACTGGATGCCCACCGGGTACGGCATCCGCTCGGGCGGGATCAGGTTGCGTTCGCGTACCAGCACCGGGTCGAGCCCGAGGTATGCGGCGACCCGGTCCATCATCCGCTCCATCGCGAACACGGCCTGCGGCCGGCCGGCCCCGCGGACTGATGAGGTCGGCACCATGTTGGTGTAACAGGCGTAAAGCTCGCAGTGGATGTTGGGGATCAGGTACGGGCCGGGAACCGTACTCACCGTGATCGACGGAACCTGCAGGCCAGCGCAGTACGCGCCCTGGTCGTGCTCGATGACGTCTTTGACCGCGAGCAGCCGGCCGTCCTCGTCGAAGGCGACCTCGATGCGGTGGGTCTGCGAGCGCTCCATCATCGCGCTGACGAAGTTTTCCTGCCGGTCCTCGACCCACTTGACCGGGCGGCGCAGCAGCATGGCCAGCCAGGGCACGACGACCTCTTCACCGTAGAACTGCGCCTTCGGCCCGAAACCGCCACCGACGTCGGCCGGGGCGATGATACGCAGGTCGTCCTCGGCCATGCCGTAGATCATCGACAGTTGCTGCCGGGCGTAGTGCGGCGACTGGGTGGTGTCCCAGATCGTCAGCTGACCGGTGGCCGGCTCGTACCGGGCCGCCACCGCGCGCGGCTCCATCGAGTGCCCGCCGCCGCGCCGGATCA
>DATEJJ010001078.1:0-5899 GCA_035278125.1 Rugosimonospora sp. | reverse complement strand
CGGGGCCGGACCGGGCCGGGCGGCCGCGGCGTACAGCTCGTCGAGCCGGCCCGCGGCGGTGTCCAGGTCGCCGGTGCGGTACTCCCACGGGGCGTGCCAGGGCCGGTCCAGGATGAGCAGCCGGATCGCGGCCGGCCGGTAGTCGCGCAGCAGGTCGGCCACCAGGGTGAGGTTGCCCGTGGTCTTGGCCATCTTCCGGCCTCCCTGGTGTACCGCGCCGACGTGCAGGTGTGCCCGGGCGAACGGCGCCACCGAGGTGGCCGCCTCGGCCATGGCCGCCTGGTACGCGTGGTGCGGGAAGCGCAGGTCCTCGCCGCCGGCCAGGATGTCCACCCCGTGGCCGAGCACGGACAGCGCCATCGCCGCGCACTCGGCGTGCCAGCCCGGCCGGCCGGTCCCCCACGGGCTCGGCCAGCCCGGTTCGTCCCCTGTGGACGGACGCCAGACCGGTACGTCGAACGGGTCGTCGCGGTGCGGGTCCCCGGGCGTGTCGCCGTACTCGGCGGAGCGGGCGAGGGCCTCCTCGCGGGTCAGCCCGCAGCGCTGGACCGCGCCCGCGCCGCGGAAGTAGACGTGCCCGTCCCGCTCGTACGCGTGCCCCCCGGCGAGCAGCGCCGCGGCCAGCTGCTGGACGTGCGCGATGTGGTGCCGGGCGCGCGGCTCGTACGCCGGCCGGGGTACGCCCAGCGCGGCCATGTCCTTGTCGAACAGGTACTCCTGGTACAGCGCGAACTCGTCGTACCGGCGGCCGCGCGAGCCGGCGGCCAGCGTCAGCACGTCGTCGACGTCGGTGACGTTGCGGCAGGTGGTGGCCTCCACGCCGGCCAGGTGCAGCACGCTCGCGACGGCGTCGGACCAGACGAAGGTGGCCGCGTGCCCGAGGTGGGTCACGTCGTACGGGGTGATGCCGCAGACGTAGAGCCGGGCCGGGCTGACCAGGGGCAGGGCGCGGCCGGCCAGGCGCAGCGCGGCGTGCGGCCCGACCGCCTCCCCGAGGGCGGTGCCGGCGGCAGGGGAGTCGTGACGCATGCGCCCATGATGCCGGATGAGCCGGCGCCCCCGGGTTGACAGGGGGCGGTGCAGGGGCCATTCTTAACCTGTTGGTTCTGAAACAAGGTGGTTATGAAATGGACCGGCTCAGCCTGGTGTTCGGCGCGCTCGCGGACCCGATCCGCCGGGCGATCCTCATCCGGCTGACCGAGGGCGACGCGACCGTCGCCGAGCTGGCGGCGCCGTTCCAGGTGTCCCAGCCGGCGATCTCCAAGCACCTCAAGGTGCTGGAGACGGCGGGGCTGATCACCCGCACCCGCCGGGCCACCGCCCGGTTGAGCCACCTGGAGGCGGAGCCGCTGCGCGAGGTCACCACCTGGTTGGCCCGCTACCAGCGGTTCTGGGACGAGAGCCACGAGCGGCTGGACGAACTGTTGGCGGCGCTGCTGCGCGGCGCCGGCACCGAAGGAGCGAAGGAGACCGACCATGAGCAAGACGCAGATCACCGCTGAGCCGGGCGTACCGCAGATCATCATCACCCGCGAGTTCGCGGCGCCACGCGACCTGGTCTTCCGCGCGTACACCGACCCGGACCTGCTGGTCCGCTGGCTCGGGCCACGCGAGCTGAAGATGACCATCGACCGGTACGAGGTGCGCGACGGCGGCCGGTGGCGGTACGTGAGCGTGGACGCTGCGGGCAACGAGTACGGTTTCCGTGGCGTCTTCCACGGCGACCCGTCCCCGGACGGGCTGGTGCAGACCTTCGAGTTCGAGGGCGCGCCGGGGCACGTGGCGCTGGAGACGCTGACGCTGGAGGAGCGGGACGGGCGCACGCTGGTGCGTACCGTGTCCAGCTTCTCCTCGGTCGAGGACCGCGACTTCATGGTCGAGTCCGGCATGGAGAGCGGCGTGCTGGACTCGCACGCCCGCATGGACGAGCTGCTCGCCGCGCTGGCGGAGGGCTGAGGTGCTGCTCGCGGCACCGAGGTGGTCGAGTCAGCCGCGCACGTGGTCGAGCAGCAGCCCGGCGACCGTGTCCGCGTTGCACTCGGGCAGCCAGTGGCCGGCTCCGGGCAGCTCCACCAGCCGGTACGGGCCGGCCACCCAGTCCGCGGTGCGCCGGGCCGGCGCGGCCACCAGGTACTGGTCGCGCTGGCCCCACAGGTACAGCGTGGGCACCGTGACGCGGCGGGCGAGCGCGCCGGGCCGCAGCAGGGGAATCGCGCGGTACCAGTTGATCGCCGCGCCCAGCGCGCCCGGCGCGGCGAACCGGTCGGCGTAGATCTCCGCCCGGTCCGCGGGCAGTCCGGCCCGGGTCAGCGTGCGGACGAACTGGGCGCGGCGCCCCGGGGTGCTGGGCGCCAGCAGCCACTCCGGCGCCGCGGGCAGCTGGAAGGCCACCATGTACCAGGAGTGCAGCGCCTGCCGGCTGGTGACGAAGCTGCGTAGCAACGCGGCGGGGTGCGGGGTGGACAGTGACGTCAGGGTCGCCACCCGGTCCGGATGCCAGATGGCCAGCGCCCAGGCCACCGAGCCGCCCCAGTCATGGCCGACGACGTGCGCCCGCGCCACACCGGCCGCGTCGAGCAGCGCGACCACGTCGGCCACGAGTTCGTCCATCCGGTACGCGCGCCGCCCGCGCGGCCGGGCACCGGGCGAGTACCCCCGCTGGTCCGGCGCGAGTACCCGCAGCCCCGCGCCCACCAGCGCCGGCGTGATGGCCGACCAGCAGTCGGCGGCCTGCGGGAAGCCGTGCAGCAGCACCACCGCCGGCGCACCCTCCGGCCCGGTGTCCGTCACGTCGAAGCGCAGCCCGGCGCGCGTGAAGCTCTCCACGGCGGCACCCTACCGCGCCCCGGACCACCGCTGGATTCGGATCCCGGGAGGTTGGGTAGTAGTGCGCCATGGTCGGTCGGGACGGACTCAGGGAGCTGGACCGGCGGTTCGTCGAGGACGACCTGCGGGACCTGCGCCGGTTGGTGACCGCGCACCTGCGGCTGCTGGGGGTGCCCGCCGAGCGGGCCGCCGAGCTGGTCGTGGTCGCGAACGAGCTGGCCTGCAACGCGGCACAGCACGGCGGCGGCGGGGGGCGGCTGCGGCTGTGGCCGGACGGTCCCGTGGTGCGCTGCGAGGTGTCCGACGGCGGGCCGGGCTTCGCGCAACCGGACGGGGTGGGCCGGGTACGCCCGGCGCCCACCGCCGGCGGCGGCCGGGGCCTGTGGCTGGCCCGGCAGCTGTGCGACGACGTGACGGTACGCAACACGGCCGCGGGCGCGGTGGTGAACGCGGGCATGCTGGTGGATCCGGGGTACCGCCGGGCGCGGCGCGGCGCCTGGTCCGTGCGGCGCGAGGGTGCCCGGACCGGTTCCTGCTGAGGCGGGAGGTGACCTGCGATGGCTGACGCGTCGCTGGTGGAGGATCTTCGCAAACCTGCGCTACCGGTCTCCCGAACGTTTCATCAGGGAAACCGGGGGAGACCTGCGCCGGACGGCCGGATGAGCGGGTAACTGCCAGCACCCTTTGCTGTGATCGCGACCAGCCCATACGCTGTGGAAGCGCTCCCATCGAAGCCCGTCGCTCAGATGGTCCACCGTCCCAGGAAGGAACGCGCGTGCCCCGTCAACCGCTACGCCAGCACCGGCGCCTCGCAGTGGCCGCGGTGGCCGCCGCGACCTGCGCCGTCCCCGGAGCAGTCTGGCTCTCCACCGGTACCGCGTCCGCCGGTACCATCTCCGGCACCCTGTACCGGGATACCACCTCGCAGGTCGTCCGCTGGGTCGCGGCCAACCCCAACGACTCGCGTACCCCGGTCATCCGCGACAAGATCGCGAGCCAGCCGCAGGCGCACTGGATCTCCTCGTTCAACCTGTCCACGGTGCAGTCCGAGGTGTCCGGCTACGTGGGCGCGGCCAATGCCGCCGGGCAGATCCCGCTGCTGTCGGTGTACGGCATCACCAACCGGGACTGCGGCGGGGCCAGTGCGGGCGGCGCGCCCGACCTCAACCAGTACCAGACCTGGATCGGCAACCTGTCCCGCGGGCTGGGCGGCCGAACCGTGATCATCATCCTGGAGACCGACGCGATCGCGTTGCAGACCTGCCTGTCCGCCAGCGACATCACCGCCCGGGACCAGGCGCTCGGCTCGGCCACGCAGACCATCAAGGCGGCCAACCCCAACGCCAGGGTGTACCTCGACGGCGGGCACTCGGCCTGGAACAGCGCCAGCGACCAGGCCAACCGGCTGAAGGCGGCCGGCGTGCAGTTCGCGGACGGGTTCTTCACCAATGTGTCGAACTTCAACTCCACCGCGAACGAGGCGGCCTACGGCCGGTCCATCATCTCGACCCTGGCCGGCCTGGGCGTGCCCGGCAAGCACCAGGTCATCGACACCAGCCGCAACGGCGGGGCGGCCGGCGACTGGTGCGCCGACGACAACACCGACCGGCGCATCGGCACCTACCCGACCACCGACACCGGGGACGCCAACATCGACGGATACCTGTGGGTCAAGCCGCCGGGCGAGGCGGACGGGTGCAAGTTCACGGCCGGCTCGTTCCAGCCCGACCTGGCCTTCAGCCTGGCCAGCAGCGCACCGTTCCCGCCGTCCGCGCCGGCCTCGCCGCCGCCCGCCTCCAGCCGCCCACCGTCGTCCCCGCCGGCCAGCAGCGCCGCACCCACCACCAACCCGCCGCCACCACCGAGTACCAGCCCGCCAAGCTCCAGCCCGCCGAGTTCCGCCCCACCGGCGAGCAACCCGCCGGCCACCGGCGCGTGCGGCGCCGCGTTCCAGACCGTCAGCTCCTGGCAGGGCGGGTTCCAGGGCCAGGTGACGGTGACCGCGGGCGCCTCGGCCATCAGCAGCTGGACGGTGACCTGGACCCTCGCGAGTGGACAGTCGATCAGCCAGCTCTGGAACGGCACGCTCGCCGTCAACGGCAGCGCGGTCACGGTGACCAACGTGTCGTGGAACGGCGCGCTCGCCGCCCGGGGTACCGCGCAGTTCGGCTTCAGCGCCGCCGGTCCGGCGACCGCGCCGGTGCTCGGCTGCACCAGCCCCTGACCCATCCAGTACCCATCCACGGCGGGCCCGGCGCGAGCCGGGCCCGCCCCGTGCGTGGGTGGCGCCTATGCTTGCTGGCCATGGGCATTTCGCATGTCGCCGTCCTGTCCCTGCCCGTGAGCGACCAGGACCGGGCCAAGGCGTTCTACACGGAGGTGCTCGGCTTCGACCTGATCGCGGACAGCGCGATGGGGCCGGACCAGCGCTGGGTGCAGGTGGCGCCGACGGGCGCGGACACCTCGATCACGCTGGTCACCTGGTTCGACAGCATGCCCGCCGGCTCCGCACGCGGCCTGGTGCTGGAGACCGGCGACCTGGAGGCCGACGTGGCCGCGCTGAACGCGCGCGGCGCCGGTATCGAGGGCGGCATCCAGGACGCGCCGTGGGGCCGGTACGTCACCTTCACCGACCCGGACGGCAACGGCCTGATCCTCCAGGCGACGCGGCGCTGACGTGGACGTGTTCGTCGCGGTGGCGAACCCGACCCGGCGCGAGGTGCTGAGCCTGCTGCGCGACCGCGGGACGCTGCCGCTGCGGGAACTGGCCGACTGGCTCGCGCCATCCGAGCCGGTGGACGGCTGACGGCGCCCGCTCAGCCGGTGCCGTGCACCACGCCGCGGGCGCCCAGCGGGCGGTGCAGGCGTACCTCGACCCGCTCGGTACCGGCGATCGCCGGCAACCCGCCGGTGCACTGCTGGGCGCGGGCGGTCGCGGGTACCCCCGAGAAGACGGTGATCCGCACGGCCGTGGCGGTCTCCGCGACATCGACGCCGGTCACCAGGTCGCAGGGGGCGCCGCCCACGGTGGCGTCCAGCAGCAGTGTCTGTCCACCTTGGACGGTGCCGGCCA